>NZ_JBVAYV010000023.1:0-62627 GCF_055412805.1 Pseudarthrobacter kochi | reverse complement strand
CTCTCGGATTGGCCAAACGGAGTTCTAGACAAACCCCATTTTTCCCGATCCGACAGGCATTCTCCGTTTAAACCGCCGATACAACCTCAACCCGACCGGTGGATCGAGGCTAAGGCCGGGCTGGGCATCGATGCCAACGTCTCCGTGGGCTCCGTCGATTCGGCCAAGTCGTGGGTCCGCCTGTTCCAAGCCCTCATGATCGCCAACGGGCAATCCAACACTTTCAGCGGAACCTTCGACACGGCTCTGAAGAACGAAGTCATCCTCTTCCAGACATTCACCGAACTTGAGAGGACGGGCGCCGGGGATCAGCGCACCTGGTGTGAACTCCTGGTGAGCACTGGAGATCCGAACCGGCCCGGAACTGCATGCGACACCATCACTCAGATCACACCTGCCCGGGCACAGACCCTGAAGAACGCGGGTTACCTCGCCGTCGGCAGGTACCTGACCAATTTCGGCACCCTTGATAAGAACATCAAACCGGGAGAGCTGCAGACGTGCTTCGATGCTGGGCTCAGGGTTTTTCCGATCTTCCAGGAAAACGGGCGGATGTTGGAAGACTTCTCCTACGGGGAGGGTTTCCAACAAGCCCTCCGTGCCGACGCGGCTGCCCGCGGTTACGGGCTGCCGCTGGGGACCACGATCTACTTCGCCGTCGACTACGACGCCACGCAGGAAGAGATTGAAAGCAACATCATCCCGTACTTCAACGGTATCGAGGCCGGACTCCGCTCCCGGGCCAAGTTTTATGCGCACGGCGTTTATGGCTCAAGAAACGTCTGCTCCAACGTCACCCAAAGCACATTCGCCCGCTACAGCTTTGTCAGCGGAATGTCTACAGGCTTCAGCGGAAACCTGGGCTTCAGCCTGCCCCTGAACTGGTCGTTCAACCAGATGCAGAACCTGTACCTTGGTACCGGCGACGGCCAGCTGGAAATCGACAAGAACGTCATGTCGTCGCGACCGACGGCGGACAGAGGAATCGCATCGCTGCAGACCGTGTCCGCAACCTGGCCCGAATTCAAAAAATACCTTGACGTTATCGTCGGGGCCGCCAAGCTGCAGGCCCAAACGACCGGTGAAGATCACCGCATCCTCGTCACCAAGTACCTGCGGTACCCGGAATACAACGGGCCTGCCTGGCTCGCCTACTTCCTGGATACCGCCGATCAGCCTTTCAACGCGACGGCAGATGCGGCCATCGCCCAGGCAGGCTATCCGAGCCGGATGGTCGTCTTCACCGACCCCATCACCTTTTCTCCGATCAAGATTACCCACTGGGCCGCCTCGGCTGAGGCGGTGATCCGACACGGAAAGCCCGACGCTGCGAAGATCGGTTTCGCAGACCTCGGAGGATGGGCAGGCGATCTGTTGTCTCTCTACAGCGAGTTTTACGACTTGAACCAACCTGATGCTTACGGCTGGATCCGAGCGAATCTCGGCAAGACAACGGTGCAGAATTCTTTCGACAACCGGAACCTCCTGGAGGACGTCGACAGCCTCAACATCGGGCTCAGCGTCGCACCGGCGGGAAATCTGGCGGCAACCGCGAGTGACTACTACGGATCCGCGACGGCCGGCGTCATGAAGCGCTTCACGTCCTTCGTTGACACCCGCTTCGCGTCCACCCAGTCCAACATCTACAGCGCAGCCCGCGAGCTGTTCACGAGGTCAGACGTTCCATTCATGGGCGTTCGGCTGGCGCTGGCAGGTCCCGCTGCGTCCGAAATGATCCCAATTCAGATGCACCTGGTCGACGCATTCTGCCAAGGATTCGCCGACGAGCTGCTGGCGCGCAGGGCCCCGGAGTGACGATGACCGACTCACCATGCCAACCCCTAAAGCGAGGATTCCAGTGAAAACGCTTCCGCCCAATGACCCGTCCCGGAGATCAGTGCTCCTAGGCGCAGCGGCCTTCACCGTTGCCGCCAGACTGAGTTCCCTGTCTCCAAGTCCGGCCCAGGCACTTTCCGGGGAGGGCTGGGATCCGCGGCAATCCAAAACCAGCAACGGGTGGCCCGTAGCAGCCTCTGAAAACGATCGGCGCCTGACGTCGTTCGTCGTGGAGGGCCTGGGAATGAGCCTTACCGTCGCAGCGGGCGATGCCGCGGTGGTCCTCGGGTATGTTGTGCGCAGGTTCCACTATGAGGTAGCCGAGATACGGCTCGGGGAGCTCAAAGGCTATCGCCCCGCGGCGCCGGAAGCGGTCGCTCATCGAAGCAATTACTTCTCCGGTTCAGCCCTGGAGATCGAGGCCGATATGTACCCCCTCGGGACGACCGGCGGTTTCTTCCCGGCCGAAGTGGCTGTGATCCGCGACGTTCTTGCACAATGCGAGGGCGTGGTCCGGTGGGGTGCCGACAACATTCAGAACCCGCAGGAGAGCCACTTTGAACTGTGTGTTGGACCCGGCGACAGGCGCCTGAGGACGGTGGCCGCGAAGTTCAAAGCCGAGCTCTTGCAGCCTGGAAAGGGCCCGGGCTCGGAAATGGACGCACCTGAACGCCATGGACGTCGACAGGACGCTGAAAATGTGCGGCGCCGTCAGTCCGTTGAAGGACGGGGCTGAGTTCGGCCCTCGCCAGAGCGTTCTCCCTAGGACGCCGGCAATCCTTGGGGTGTCCTGACGCCCGGCCGGTGTCCTGACGTTTCTGCCTGGCAGCCGCCGGTGGACACAGGGACTCCCGTTTGCGGATCCACGAAGAAGGTCTTGGTGTCATTTGCATTGGCATCGCCGACGATCAGATTTACCTGGCTCTCGCTGACCCATTCCGCTTTATGGAATCCAGGAAAATTGTCGATGCAGGTCAGGTACCACTCCTGGCCACCTATCCCCGATGGCTTTTGAATGGTGACCACATCGCTGGGGTCCAGGAACGCCGCGTCGCGGGTTACGAGCAGGACCAGCCCGTTGCCAGGCCCGCTGAGAGAATACTTGGGGGTCGGCGGTACGCTGAACATCCCCGCAGTCACCAAGGCCAACGCCACGCAGCCGCCGAGGATTCCGGCCGCCCACCTTTTGCTTCGCCGGCGCGACGAGAACGCCCCCGCGGTAACAGCCGCAGCGATGGCAAATGCGCCGATGAAGTACGGATTCATGTTTTGCACGAGGACGTAGCTCGAGTGGCTGCTTGGATCAACCAGCGCGATGACACCGGCGACTACAGCCAGACCTGCGAAAAGACCCACGAGCCGTCGCCGCCTTCGCCCCTCGACGCGCGGTTCTTCGGCAGACGCAATCACGCAGCGCTCCTGGGCGGCACCAGTGCGTCGTAAGCGGGCTTCTCCATCATGCTGCGATTCTAGCCATATCGCCCCGAACCTTTCCGGCGCCGCTCAGAGATGCCGCGGCGGGCTTGGCAGGGCCTGAGAACGCGACCTCGGCCAGCAGGGCGGCGGCCACCTGCGGGGCCACCACATTGGCCGCCTGCAGGAACTGCCGGGACCGGCTTCCGGTCCACGGGAAGGATGCCGGGAAGCCGTTGAGAACCCCTGCCTCAGCGCTGGTCAGCCGGGCCCCGTCGGATTCGCGGGTCCAGGTCCGGGCTTTCTCGGTCAGGCACCAGGCGAAATTTCCCGCGTCCTGGGGGTTCGACGTCGCCGCCGCGGGAGTCCCAGACGGGCGGGTCCTGCCACGAGATGAGCTTCTGCTGTTCCTGCCTCGTGAGCGGGATTGCGGCGGTCAGTAGCGGCATCTCGGAAGCGGGGAGTCCGCCGCAGATGACCATGCCGGAGCGTTCGACGAAGCCACGGGCCTTCATCCGGTCGTCCTCTGCCGGGAGTGCGAGCAAGTCGGACATGGTGTGGGAGATCATGACCTGCCCGACGGAGCGGTTGAAGCGGGTCAGGGCGTCCACCCGGTCCACCATGCCCTTCCCCGCGCGCAGTGCCCGCCAGAGCCCATCAAGGACGACAAAGTAGTTTCGGCACGGTTCCAGCCCGGCGCCCTCGAGGACGCTGCGACGCATCGGCGGGGCCCCTCAATCCCCGGCTACCCGATCAGGGCCAGCACCGCTCCAGCAGTAACGACGCCGCCGGCCTCCGCGCGGACGCCGGTCACGGTCCCATCGCGGTGGGCCGGGACCTGGGTTTCCATCTTCATCGCCTCCAGCACGACGACGGGGTCCCCCGCCAAGACTTCGGCGCCCGGTTCTACGAGCCACTTCACCACGGTCCCGGCCATGTCGGCGCGCAGCTCCCCGGGGTCGGCGTCGGCAGCCCCGCCGTCGGACGCCCCGTCCACTGACACGCCCGCCGGCAACGGACCGCCCGAGCGGGCCCAGCCGTCCAGCAGGTCAGCCGGCAGCCCGACCGCCATCCGGCGGCCGTCCACCTCGACGGTGATGGTGCGGCGTTCGCCGTCGGGCGAGGTGGTGCTGTACTCCGGGTCGGCGGCGATGGAGACAGTGTCCGCGAAGTCGGTTTCGATCCAGCGGGTGTGGATGCCCAGGCCGTCCTCGGAGGTGAAGTCCGGGGACTCGAGCACGGCACGGTGGAACGGCAGCACGGTGGCGACGCCGGTAATGCTGATTTCGGCGAGGGCGCGGCGGGCGCGGCGCAGGGCCTGCTGGCGGTCCGCGCCGGTGACGATGAGTTTCGCCAGGAGCGAGTCGAACTGCGGCGGGACGAAAGAGCCGGGGCGGACGCCCGTGTCGAGCCGGATGCCCGGGCCGGTGGGTCCATGGAACTCGTCAACGGTGCCGGGCGAGGGCAGGAAGCCGCGCCCCACGTCCTCGGCGTTGAGCCGGAATTCGAACGAGTGCCCGCGCGGTGCCGGGTCCTCGGTGACGCGCAGCCGCTCCCCGGCGGCGATGCGGAACTGCTCCTGCACGAGGTCGATCCCGGTTGTTTCCTCGGTGATGGGGTGTTCCACCTGCAGCCGGGTGTTCACCTCGAGGAACGCCACGGTGCCGTCCGCGGCGACCAGGAATTCGACCGTGCCGGCGCCGGAGTAGCCGGCTTCGTGGCAGACGGCCTTGGCGGCGCCGTAGATCTGGCGGGTCTGATCGTCGCTGAGGAACGGCGCGGGGGCCTCCTCCACGAGCTTCTGGTGCCGGCGCTGGAGCGAGCAGTCGCGGGTTCCGACGACGACGACGTTGCCGTGGGCGTCCGCGAGGACCTGGGCCTCGACGTGGCGCGGCCGGTCGAGGTAGCGCTCCACGAAGCACTCGCCGCGGCCGAAGGCGGCGACGGCCTCGCGGACGGCGGAGTCGAAGGCTTCCTCGACCTCGTCGAGGGCGCGGACCACCTTCATGCCGCGGCCGCCGCCGCCGAAGGCCGCCTTGATGGCCATCGGCAGGCCGTGCAGTTCGGCGAAGGCGCGGGCCTCGGCGGCGGATTCCACCGGTCCGTCGCTGCCGGCGACCAGCGGGGCTCCGGCGCGGACGGCGGTCTCGCGCGCGGTGATCTTGTTGCCGAGCAGGCGGATGGCGTCCGGCGTCGGCCCGATCCAGGTGAGGCCGGCATCGAGGACGGCTTGCGCGAATTCAGCGTTCTCGGACAGGAAGCCGTAGCCGGGGTGGAGGGCGTCGGCGCCGGATTCGGCCGCGGCGGCGAGGAGCTTGTGGATGTTCAAGTAGGTGTCCGCGGGCGAGTTGCCGCCCAGTGCGTAGGCCTCGTCGGCGGCGGAGACGTGCAGGGCGTCGGCGTCGATGTCGGCGTAGACGGCGACGGAGGCCAGCTGCGCGTCGTCGCAGGCCCGGGCGATCCGGACGGCGATTTCACCGCGGTTGGCGATCAGGACCTTGCGCATCAGTTACTCACTTCTTCTTCGGGGGTGGCGTTTTCGATGGTGCTGGCGTCCGCCCAGCGGAAGCGGATCCTGCCGCCGATCGGGACCTGGGCTGCGAGGTCCAGCTGGGAGTCGACCACCACGGCGATCACCGGGTAGCCGCCGGTGATCGGGTGGTCGGCCAGGAAGAGCACGGGGAGCCCTTCCGGCGGGACCTGCAGGGCGCCGGCGACGGTGCCCTCGCTGGCGAGTTCGCCCTGGCGGGTGCGCTGCAGCGGGGCTCCCTGCAGGCGCATGCCGACGCGGTTGGACTGCGGTTTCACTTCCCAGTCCTGGCCGCAGAAGGACGCCAGCGCTGCGGCGTCGAACCAGTCGGCGCGCGGGCCGGGGACGACGTCGAGCACGGTGACGCCGGTGCCCGGGAAGTCCGGCTGCAGTTCGGGGTGCCCGACGACGCCGGATTCGGCCTCCCCGCCGGCGGCGAACAGTTGGCCGGCGGCCAGCGGAGCGGGGCCGATCCCGGACATGGTGTCGGTGGAGCGGCTGCCGAGCACCGGGGCGGTGTCCACGCCGCCGCGGACGGCGAGGTAGCTGCGGAAACCGCTCTGCGGCCCGCCGATGGTCAGGGTTTCGCCGTCGAGCAGGGCGAAGGGGGTGGCGATCGGGACGGTCCGCCAGGCTGGCTCAAGGTCACCCCCCGACGGCGACGCGATGGTCAGTTCCGACGTGGCACCGGCGACGGCGAGGACCTGGTCCCCGACCGCCTGCACCGCGAGACCTCCAGCGACCGTTTCGATGGCGGCGGCCGACGGCGCGTTCCCGACGAGGCGGTTGGCCCGGCGCAGCGACGCCCGGTCCAGCGCGCCGGCGGCGGAGACGCCCAGGCCGGAGTGGCCGTAGCGGCCAAGGTCCTGGATCAGGCTCTGCAGGCCCGGTGTGACGACCCGCAGGCCGGACGTCACGTCGGGAGCGGCAACCTCGGCGGGGCGACCCGGGGCCAGCGACACGGCGTCCCGGACCGCGCGGAACTGCACCCGGTGGCCGGGGGCGGCCAGGGCAGGCCGCTCCCGGCCCAGGTCCCACATCTTCGCGCCGGTGCGGCCGATCAGCTGCCAGCCGCCGGGCGAGCGTCGCGGGTACACGGCGGAGTAGTTGCCCGCCAGCGCCACCGATCCCGCGGGGACGGCCGTACGCGGCGAGCTGCGCCGCGGCACCTCGAGGGCCTGGTTCTCTCCCACCATGTAGCCGAAGCCGGGGGCAAAGCCGGCGAAGGCAACGGTCCAGATCTGCCCGGTGTGGGCTGCGATGACGCCCTCGGTTCCGAGGCCGGTCAGCTCCCCCACTTCGGCGAGGTCCTCGGCGTCGTACACGGTGTCGATGACCACCAGCCCGCCGTCCCGCTGAACGGGCGCGGTGAGGTCGAGCCGGAGCAGCCGAACGGCGATCCGCTTGGCCGAGACCGGGGAGTCAGCCGTCACCAGCACCGTCTCGGCCGCGGCGAGGACGTCCAGCTGGCCCGGCAACGGGTTCTCCAAAAGCAGCGCCTGCAGTGCCAGCACGTCCTGGGTTCCGGTGAGCTCGGCGAGTACCGCGCGGGTTCCCACCGCCCGCACGGAACTCACTTTGTGAACTGCCGCTTTTTGTACTGCCAGGGTTTCCCCCGCTGTCTCAATCATCAGCTGCCTTCATCGTTGCCGGTGCCTTGAATTGGATCCGCGCCGCTTAGGCGTGGGCTTCCTGCAGGAGGCGCTCTTCTTCCGCGGTCTGCGGGTTCCGGCCCAGGGCCAGCCCGACGACGGTGACGATCGAGGCGATCGCGAGGTAGCCGGCAATCAGGTACCAGTTCCCGGTCGCGGCGTAGAGCGCGGTGAAGATCAGCGGTGCGACGGCGCCGCCCACCACGCCGGCCAGGGTGTAGGCCAGCGAGCTGCCGGCGTAACGCAGCCGGGCCGGGAACTGCTCGGTGATGTAGGCGGCCTGCGGGCCGTACATGAAGGCGTGGAACGCCAGGCCGATCACGACGCCGGTGGTGAGCATCACAACGGACTTGCCTTGGATCATCCAGAAGAACACCGGGATGTAGAGTGCGGTGCCGACGGCGGCGATGCCGTAGACCAGGCGGCGGTTGAAGCGGTCCGTGAGGGCGCCGGCGGCGGGGATCAGGAACAGCTGGAAGGCGGAGCCGATCAGGATGGCAGAGAGCACGTTGCCGGTGGTCATGCCCAGCTGCTTGGTGGCGTAGACGGCCACAAAGACGGTGAAGAGGGCGTAGAGCACGTCGGGGCAGACCCGGGACAGGGCAGCGGCCACGAGGGCGCGCGGTTCCTTGGTGAAGACTTCCTTGATGGGGGCCTTGGGCTGCTCGCCGTGGGCCTGGATGGCCTTGAAGACGGGGGTTTCCTCGAGCTTGAGCCGGATCAGGAGGCCGAAGACCACCAGGAGGGCGGAGGCGAGGAAGGCGACGCGCCAGCCCCAGGAGAGGAAGGCTTCATTGCTGAGCGTGGCGGCCAGGAAGGCCAGGACACCGTTGGCCATCAGGTTGCCGGCCGGCGGGCCGATCTGCGCGGCCGAGGACCAGAAGCCGCGCTTGTTGGCGTCGCCGAATTCGCTGGAGAGCAGGACGGCACCGCCCCATTCGCCGCCGACGCCGATGCCCTGGGCCAGGCGCAGCAGCACCAGGATGATGGGGGCCGCGACGCCGATGACCGAGTAGTCAGGCAGCGCACCGATCAGCACGGTGGCGGCGCCGATCAGCATCAGGGTGACCACTAGGACGTGTTTGCGCCCGATCTTGTCACCGAGACGGCCAAAGATCACTCCACCGATGGGGCGGGCCAGGTAGCCGACCGCGAAGGCGGAGAAGGAGAGCAGGAGGCCAACGAATTCGTCGTTGCCCGGGAAGAAGATCTTCGGGAACACCAGGGCCGAGGCCACGGAGTAGATCGCGAAGTCGTAGTACTCCAGCGAGGTGCCGGTGAGGCTTGCGACATAGGCCTTGAGGGCGCCGGGCGGCAGCTTCCTCTTGCTGGCGGCCGGGGTGGCCTGGTGCGGTGCGGTCATGATTTCCTCCAGGGTGCGGGGTGCTGCCTGTGCTGGGCGGGGGTGCTGAAGCGTCGCCGGCGGGATGACGCAATGCCGGTGTAGCTGTGGTCTTGGCGGGTCAGACGAACGCGGCCGTGCTGATGCCGGCGGCGGTGAGCGCCTCGCGTATTGCGGCGGCCATGGTGACGGCTCCCGGGGAGTCGCCGTGCACGCAGATGCTTTCCGCGCGGATCTTCAGGATGGAGCCGTCAATCGTGCGGACGGCGGAATCGGAGGCCATCCGGAGGGCATGCTCCGTGACCTCGGTGTGGTCGTGCAGGACGGCTCCGGGGAGCGTGCGGGACACGAGGGTGCCGTCCGGGTTGTAGGCCCGGTCCGCGAAGGCTTCCGTCACGGCGCGGAGCCCGGCGGCCTCGGCCAGGCGGAGCACTTCCGAGCCCGGCAGGCCCAGGATGGGCAGGTTCGGATCGACGGACTTTACGGCGTCGACGACGGCTTTCGCCTGCGCGGTGTGCGCGACGATCGCGTTGTAGAGGCCGCCGTGCGGCTTGACGTAGGTGACCTTGCCGCCTTCTGCGGCGGCCAGGGCCTGCAGCGCACCAATCTGGTAGACGACGTCGTCCGCCAGTTCGATCGGGTCGATGTCCAGGAAGCGGCGGCCGAATCCGGCGAGGTCGCGGTAGCCGACATGGGCGCCGATCACGACGCCGGCGGCAACCGCCTCGCGGCAGGTCTTCCGGATCACGCTGGGGTCCCCGGCATGGAATCCGCAGGCCACGTTCGCGCTGGAAACCGAACGGAACATCGCCGTATCGTCCCCCAGGTTCCAGCGTCCGTAGGACTCGCCGACGTCGCTGTTCAGGTCGATGGTTGCCATTTGTGATCCTCGTCTCATTGATAGCCCCCTAACTAGGATGCCTCAAATCTACGTATTGTTCAACAATTCTTCGATTCCACGATGTGACGATCGTGTAAATTCTGAAGTATGACGAGCTCCGAAGCAGGATTCCGTGGCATTCCCGGCTCAACCGGCGCGACGCTGGCCGCGGCGGCACGGCTGCGGGTGGCCATCCCGTCCGTCGCGGACCGGGTCGCTGCCGAACTGCGGCTGCAACTGGCGGAGGGGCTCTTGCTGCCGGGCGCACGGCTGACCGAATCAACCATCTCCGAGGAGCTGGGCGTCTCGCGCAACACCGTCCGCGAAGCTTTTGCCGAACTCGCCGCCGAACGGCTGGTGGTACGGCAGCCCAACCGCGGGGTGTTCGTCGCGAGCCTGGGGCCGGGCGACATCCACGACGTCTACACCGTGCGCCGCTTCCTCGAAGTGAGCGCCATCCGGGGCGGCGGAAGCCCGGTGCGGGTGGCGGCGGTCCGGGCCGCCATCGAGGAAGGCCGGGCCGCGGCGGCCGCGGACGACGAGGAGGCCCTGGGCAACGCCAACCAGCATTTCCACGGAGCCATCGTGGCGCTGGCCGAGAGCCCGCGCCTCAACACGATCATGGCCCAGGTCCTGGCCGAGATGCGGCTCTTTTTCCACAAAGCCACCCTGGACGCGCACTTCTACCGCAGCTACCTCGACGACAACGAGGAAATCTGCAAGGCCCTGGAAGCCGGCGAACTGGACCATGCCGGCGACCTGTTGCTGGCCTATCTGGACCGCTCGGAAGAGAAGCAGAGCGCCGTCCACGGGGACTGAGCGACGCTGCCGCACCGCGGGCAGCACACCCGCGACGCGCTTCCTGGCCTGCGCGGCGGCGAATTCCCGGCGCTACCCGAATTCCGGCGTCGACAGTTTGCTGATCCTGGGATGCGATCCCTGGAGAACCTCTGGGGCAACCACGGCATGCGTGACTTCGCCGAAGACCAGGAAGCAGTCGCCCATCTCCAGCGTGCTGTGGAGCTTGCACTCCAGGGCCACGGGCGATTCCGCAACCCGGGGAACCTGCACCGTGCGGCCGGCTTCACGCGTCAGGCCAGCGGCGTCGAACTCGCTCACCTCCGGAGGGAAATTCGTGCCGGTGGCGTTGACCTCGGCCATGAGGTCCGCCGGAGCCAAATTCACAATGAACTCGCCCGCTGCGACGATGTTGCGCAGCGAATCCTTCTCACCCACCGACGTGAACTGAATAATGGGCGGATTCACCGAGGCGACCGTGAAGAAGGAATGCGGGGCGAGGTTGTCCACGCCGTCAGCAGCCGATAGAAGTCCCCGGATGGCAGTTCGCCAGGGCTGAAGTCCGTTCGCATGGGTCCGCCTTACGACCGGGCCGCCGAACCTGGTGCCGGCGGGTTGCTCCGGCCTCGGGCGAGCAGCCGCCCGCGCACGGACGCCACTCCCCAGATTGCCAGCAGCCGACCATCGTGGTCACGCCGCTGCACAAGGCGGCGGGGACCTGGTCCGGGGAGATGAAGTGGATGTGCGAATCCACGCCGCCGGCGGTCAGGATTTTCCGCTCGCCGGCAATGATTTCGGTGCTCGCACCGATCACGATGTCCACGCCGTCGGTGATCTGCGGGTTGCTGGCCTTCCCGATCCGGAAGATGTGGCCGTCCCGGAGCGCGACGTCGGCCTTGTAGATCCCGGTGTAGTCCAGCACCACGACGTTGGTGATCACGGTGTCGGGAACGTCCCCGTCCCGGGTCACCTGGCCGTTCTGGCCCATCCCGTCACGGATCACCTTGCCGCCGCCGAACACCACTTCCTCGCCGTACACGGTGAGGTCCTTCTCGATCTCGAGGAAGAGTTCGGTGTCGGCGAGGCGGATGGCGTCGCCCGTCGTCGGGCCCTACAGGTCCGCGTATTGCCTGCGCGACAATTCGAAACTCATCTGCGTACTCCCTCTATCGGGGCAAGCGTGCCGTTGACTGCGTTGCTGAGCCCGTAGACCTCACGCCGGCCGGCGAGTTCGATCAGCCGGACGGTCTTGCTGTCCCCCGGCTCGAAGCGGGCCGCCGTGCCCGCAGGAATGTCGAGGCGCCGGCCGTAGGCGGCGCGCCGGTCGAACGTCAGGGCGGCGTTCGCTTCGGCAAAGTGGAAGTGCGAGCCCACCTGCACGGGACGGTCGCCGGTGTTGGTCACGACGACGTCGATCGCCTCGCGGCCGGCGTTGACCTGCACTGGCTCGGGGCGAAGGACGTATTCTCCGGGAATCATGCCAGCTCCTCTAACGGATGGGATCGTGGACGGTGACGAGCTTGGTGCCGTCCGGGAACGTGGCTTCGATCTGGACGCCGTGGATCATCTCCGGCACGCCCTCCATCACGTCCTCGCGGCGGATCAGGGTGGTGCCGTAGCTCATGAGCTCCGCCACGGTTCTGCCGTCCCGGGCGCCCTCGATCAGTTCGTAGCTGAGGATGGCGACCGCCTCCGGAAAGTTCAGCTTCAGGCCGCGCGCCTGGCGCCGGCGGTCACGGTCCTGGCGGCGCCGCGGTGTTGCCAGCGTAGACGGGCAACGTTTCCTGCCGGTTTCGTCCGTCACAAACTGTGTTGCGGCGGACGCGGCCGGGGCCCGGGCTTCAGCCGGTCAAACAGCTGGCAGAACTGCCGCAGCCAGCTTCCGCTCAGGAGACCTTGTTAGGGTGAACGAATGAAACTTCGCCTCGCCGCCCTGTCCGCTGCCACCCTGATGATCGCGCTGACGGGCTGCGGGCAGGTGCAGGACGCCGCGAACAAGGCCGTCAGCGACGGCGCCTCCCAGGTGGCCACGGCCGCCGGCAGTGAAGTGAAGAAGCAGGCCTGCAGCCTCGTGGAGGACGGCCTGGTCAGCGTCAAGGACAAGGAAGTGCTCGGCGGCCTTGTCGCCGGCGCAGAGACCGCGGGGGTTCCCGCCGAGATCACCACCCCGCTGCGCCAGATCGCCGACTCCGGCGACCAGGCTCCGGCCGAATCGGTCAAGGCCCTCCAGGACGCCTGCGCCAAGTAAACCCGGCGCACAACTCCAGCGGCGGGGCCGCTCCTAGCGCTTGCCCTTTTTCCGGGATCCCTTGCCGCGGCCCTTGTCCGGGTTCGGGGCGTAGCGCTGCGCCACCTTGGGCTTCTTGACGGCCGGACCGCGCCGGTCAGGCTTCGGTTCCTTCTTGGGCTTGTCCTGCTGGGCGGACGGCTGGCGGGAGCTCGCGGCGGTGCGGCCGCGGACAATGCCGATGAACTCCTCGATTACCTCATCCGTGGTGTCGCTGGGCCAGGCCACGGCGATCTCCGTCGTGGGTGCCCCGGTGAGTTTGCGTGCCACAGTGTCCTTGACGTTGAAGTGGCGGGCCACGGACATCGGCAGGATTACCAGGCCGGCCCCGGTGGCCACCACCTGCAGCGCCATTTCCGGGCCGCCGAGTTCGGCGACGTCCAGGAACGACTCCTTGGACAGATCGGCCAGGTCCACCTCCTCGAACACCGAGATCTCGTGTCCCTTGGGCGCCACCACCACGGGCTGTTCCTCATACAGGGGAATGACGCTCAGGCCCTCGCGCTCCACCGGCAGCCGGACGAAGCTCAGGTCCGCGGAACCGTCGCGCAGCACGGTGAGCTGGGCGCCGTCGTCGGACATAAAGGAGCGCAGCGGAACGTCGGGCATCCGCTCCTCCCAGCGCCGGGTCCACTTGCCCGGGGTCACGCCGGGGACGTAGGCGAAACGCAACTCCCGCACGGCTGCTTCGGCTGGGGCGTCGGGGGTTTCGCCGGGGGTCTGGGGTGTTTCTTCTGCTGCGGACACATGTTCACAGTACCGCCCGGCCCGGCGCATGGCGGGTGTCAGAGCTCAGTGCCGGTGCCCAGTCAGCCGCTGGCCGGATACCCTTGAAGCATGACCTCTGCAAACTCCCAGTCCATGAAGCCGGCCACCGTTGCCAAGAAGCTTGGCATCTACCTGCCCGCAACACCCCAGGAGTTCCAGGATTCGGTCATCACCCGCGCCGATTTCGCCGAGCTCCAGGCCAACCCGCCGGAGTGGCTCGCCGAACTGCGCCGCAACGGCCCGCACCCCCGCCCGGTGGTCGCACAGAAGCTCAACGTCTCCATCAGCGGCCTGGCCCGCGGCGGCGTCGAGGAAGCGCTGACGACGGCGGAAATCACCGCACTGCTGCAGGCTCCCCCGGCGTGGCTGGTCGCCGAACGCTCCACCCACGCTGCCGTGCGCGCCGAGGCCCAGCGGGTCAAGGACGAGGCTGCACAGAAGGATGCCAAGAAGGCACGCACCGCCGCCGAGTAGCCGCGTCCGCCGGACCGCGCGCTCAGTCCTGGTGGAGCTGGACGAAGTTCCCGCACCCGTCGTCGAACACTGCCGTCGTCCCCCCGGGACCGACGGAGGGCTCGCCCTGGAACATGACGCCCTTGGCCGTGAGCCGCTTGAACTCGGCCTGGACATCGGTCACCCCGAAGACGATCGCGGGCAGCCCGGCGTCGTGGCATCCGTTCATGTAGGCGGCCCCGATCGGGTTGTCGCTGGGCTCCAGCAGGAGCCCGACCGATCCGCCGCCGGAGCCGGCCGGGTCCTTCACGATGTACAGGTTGTGCTCCGGCATGGCCATGAGGCTCTCGAAGCCCAGGATTCCGGTGTAGAACTCGAAAGCAGCGGCGGGGTCCTTGACGTGGATGCTGCACATTTTCAGTCGCATGAGGCCTAGGCTACGCCGGGACGGCCCCGGGTGGGAACCGGACGCTCCGCTCCGGGCTCCCGCGCGGTTCCGGGACCATTGACGGCCCGCCTGCGATGGATTCCAATGGAATCAGCGGAACCGCGCCCGCACCGGGCCGGATCCCTGGAGGTGTTGGAATGCCGTCTCTGTTCGCGCCCGCCCCATTCGCGCTGTGGCAATTGCTTGCCCTGGCCGTCGTCGTCGTGTGCGCGGCGGGAGCCTCGGTCTATTGGGTCCGGAAGCATCTGGCGGCCGACGACGACGGCCTGCCGGATGCCGTGTTCTGGGACGGTTTCGCCGGGCTGGCCATCGTGGCGCCGGCCGTGATCCTTCCCGCCTTGGCGGCACCGTGGGCCGGCCTGCTGCTCGGGGTCCTCGCCGCTGCGGCCGCTGCGGCCTCATATCTCTGGACGCCCAGGGTCTTCAGCAAGCAGGAGGCCAGGCGTTTCTCCCGGGAAACTGCAGCCAGCAACGAGGCCGCCGCGGCCCGGCACCGCAGCGCCCTGGCCAGATGGCAGCGCTACGAACTCGACCCCGGGCACTGCATCGACTACCCCGCCATGAGTGACCCGCGGCAGCCGGAGACGGCAGCCATGATCCGGGCGATGAAGGCCGCGGAGCGGCTCCGCGGCGGGGCCGACGCCGGCTATGCCCCGGCCGTGGCACGGCTGGAACAGGCCCTCACCGACGCCGAACGGGCTGCCGGCGTCCGGCACGACGCCCCAGCCCGCGCTGCCGGATCCCCGACGGCGGATCCCGCGCTCGGCTGATCCCCCCTGCATCTCGCGCCCTGAGCCCCCCGCCCCTGCATTCCCCGGTTACCCCCGAAAGGAAGCACCATGACAGACATCACCATCATCGGCAGCGGCAACATGGCACAGGCGATCGGAACCCGCGCCGTGGCCGCCGGACGCTCGCTCCAGATCCTGGACCGGACCCCGGAGAACGCGGCCAAACTCGCCGCCGAACTGGGCGCTGACACCACCTCCGGAGGGCTGGGTGATATCCCGGAAGGGGACATCGTGGTGCTGGCCCTCTACTTCGGGCCCGCCAAGGAAGTGGCGACGCACTACGGCGACACCCTCAGCGGCAAGACCGTGGTGGAGATCAGCAACCCGATCAACGCGGACACCTTCGATTCCCTCACCGTCGAGCCGGGGACCTCGGCCGCCGAGGAGATCGCCGCCCTGCTGCCGGGGGCGGCGGTGGTCAAGGCCTTCAACACCACGTTCGCCGGACCGCTGACGGCGGGAGCGGCCGGCGGGATGCCACTGGATGTGTTCATCGCCTCGGACTCCGAGGAGGCCAGCAACCAGGTTGCCTCGTTCGCTGCAGCCGCGGGGCTGCGGCCATTGCGGGTTGGCGGCCTGCGGCATGCGCGGGAGCTGGAGGGATTCCAGCTCTTGGTGGCGGCGCTGCAGGCCAACCCCGCCTACGAGTCCTTCAACTGGGGAACCGGGCTCAAGATCGTCGACTGAGGGCGGCTACAGTTCCACGGTGCCGCTTTCGCCCACGCTCATGCGGCTGTGCATGACCTTGGACTTGACCCACTGCAGCACGGTCGCGGCGGTCCCACCCGGGCTGGTCCAGTACTCGGCTGAATCGGAATCGACGTGCAGCAGCACCACTTCCGGGGTATCCGGACCGTCCGGGAACCAGGCCTCGACCATCTGGTTCCAGAGCTCGTGGATCTTCGCGCGGTCCGTGACAACTTCTGCCGTTCCGGCCACCGACACCCATTCCGTCCCCTTGCCGAACGAGATATTGACGCCCGGGTGCGCCCGGACGTGGGCCACCTGGGAGGTGGTGGCGGACGTGAAGAACCACATGTCGCCGTCGTCCAACACGTCCTGGACGGCCAGCGGCCGGCTGACCAGTGCGCCCTCGTCATTGACGGTGGTGAACATTCCGATCCGCGAATCGTTGATGATGTCCGTAACTTTGCTGATGTTTCCTGCATCCGACATGCTGTCACCTCGTTCTGGTTCCGAAAGGGGGAAGGTCCCCCTCCCGCCAGCCTATTGGTAAGTGTGCTTACTTTCCAATGGCTGCCGGAAGGAGGACCTTCCCGGTTCGTTGCTGCCGGGGCTCAGTAGCCCTGGGCCAGGACCTTGCCCTTGAAGAACTCCGGGCGGATCTTGTACATGACCAGCATGAGCACCACGCCCAGCAGGATGACGCCCATTCCGAGGATGAACACGAGGCCGATGCCGCCGACGGACGAGCCGGAACCGTACGCCGGGTCCATGGAGTCATAAGCGGTCTTGAAGAACATCACCAGCAGGATGACGCCGCCCAGGAGCGGGGACAGGAACTTGAAGAAGAACGCGTGTGCCCCGCTGAACGCCTCGCTCCGGAAGAACCAGACACAGGCCAGGGCGGTGATGCCGTAGTAGAAGCAAATCATCATGCCGAGTGCGGTGATGGTGTCCCACAACGCGTTCTCGGAGGTGGTCCGGGTGATCACGTAGAACGCCGCGGCGGCGACGGCCGCCGCAATGGTGGCGTAGCTCGGGGACTTGAACGTGGGGCTGATCTTGCCGAACTTCGCCGGCAGCGCCTTGTAGTGGCCCATCGCCAGCAGGGTCCTGGCCGGTGACACGAACGTCGACTGCAGGGACGCGGCCGAGCTGCTGAGGATGGACAGGGACATCAGGATGGCGAACGGACCCATGACCGGTCCGGCGAGGACGGCGAAGATGCTGCCCTGGTTCTCCGGGTTTCCGGCTCCCAGGCCTTCATTTCCGATGCCCGCGAAGGACAGCGTCGCAAGTGCGACGGTCATGTAGATGATCACGATGACCAGCACGGTGATGGTGGCCGCCCGGCCCGGGGTCTTCTCCGGGTTGCGGGTTTCCTCGTTCATGGTCAGGGTGACGTCCCAGCCCCAATAGATGAAGATCGAGAGGGAGACGCCGGCCGCGAAGGCCGAGAACGAACCGACGGCGAACGGGTTGAACCAGTCGGGGGTGATCGCGGTGGCGTCGAATGCTGTGCCGTTGGCGACGTGGCTGAAGGCGGCGACGGCGAACCAGCCGAGCACAATGAGCTGGAACGCAACCAGCACGTACTGGACACCCTTGGTGGTTTCCATGCCGCGGTAGGAGATCCAGCACGCCAGCGCGATGAAAACCAGCGTGGTGGCGATGTTCAGGGGCAGGTTCAGGGTCAGGTCAGCGAGTTCGGGATTGCCGAACAGCTGGGCCAGCATGAGGTAGAAGAAGTCCACCGCCACGGCTGCCAGGTTGGACAACACAATGATCGTCGCGGCGATCAGTCCCCAGCCGCCCATCCAGCCGATCCACGGTCCAAAGGCGCGCGAGGCCCAGGTGAAGGAGGTTCCGGCGTCGGGCATGGCGTTGTTCAGTTCCCGGTAGCCGAACGCGACGAGCAGCATCGGAATGAAGCCCACCAGGAAGATGGCCGGCAGCTGGACCCCGACCTCGGCGACCGTGGGGCCGAGGGCCGCGGTCAGGGTGTAGGCCGGGGCAATGCAGGACACACCGATGACGACGGCGCCGATCAGGCCCACCGATCCGGCTTTGAGACCCTTGGCGCTAAGTCCTGCTTGCGTGTCGTGCGAGGGCTTGGCCGTCGCGTGTTCGGTGCTCATTGGTGTGCCTCTCGGGAGGTGTCATTCGACGTTGAATGGTTCTGGTGCTTGAGTTCGTAGCCGCTGGGCACCACGAGCATCGGCACCGGGAGGGCGCGCAGGATCCGGTTGGCGGTACTGCCCAGGAAGATGGCGCGGGCCCGGGCCAGCCGGCTCGACCCGATTACCAGGACCTCGCCGTCTTCCCAGTCGAGGCCGTCCACGGCCTCTTCGATACTCCGGCCCTGCGCCACGACAACATCCGTCCTGGCGGCCAGCTGGACGCCCGACGGGCCGACCGGCGCGGCTGACGCGACGGTCTTTTCCGCGTACTCGCGGGCGGCTTCCGCTGTACCGGTCGGGTCGCCGCCGTCGAGCGCGAGCAGTGACACCACCCGCAACGGGACCCCCCGGTTCGCCGCCATGCCGATGGCGAAGTCGAGCAGTTTCCCGGCTCCCGCCCGGGTGCCGAGTCCGCAACTGATCCGGGTGAGGGCCTCCGTGCGGTGGTAGCCGTGGGGTGCCAGGGCCACCGGAACTGTTGAGGCGTGGAGCAGTGCGCTGGCCACCGAACCGATGGTGAAACGCTTGAACAGCCCTGCACTGGTTGCCCCGATGACGAGAATGTCCGCCCCGAGCTCCTCCGCCGCCTCGATCAGCGCCTGGGCATCGGAGTCCCCGGTGCGGACGTGCGCCTGCGCCGGGACGTCGGCCGGAACGAGCGCGAGGGCCTCGTCGAGCCACTGGCGCGCCTGCTCGTTCAGGAGGTTCTCGAAACCGGCCTTGGGCGCATGGGCGGCGCCGAACTGCTGGACTTCCGGCACCACCAGCACCAGATCCAGGCTGGCACCGCGGCCCCGTGCCAGCGACACGGCCAGGTTCACGGCATCGTGGCCTCTGGCGTTGGCTGAATACCCCACTACGTAACGCATCTGGCCGATCCTCTCTGAGCTGTTGCGCGGGTTGGGTGGAAGGGACTAATTGGCGGCCACGGAGGCACGGTCTGCCGCTGCGACGATCCGGGCTGCCGTGTGGCGGCCCATCCGGACGGCGCCGTCGACGTGCTGGTACCCCTCGGCGGCGAGGTCGGAGGAAGACCAGTAGATCGGCCCGACCGGCGCGTGCTGGTCCTTTCCGTACCGGTGCAGTCCACCAAGGTCGTAGCTGGAGGCATAGGCGCCCCGGGTCCACTCCTCAGAGCCCCAGTCCGACTCGTAGTACACCTCCGGTTCGAGGGCCTTGTCCCCCAGGAAGCCGGCCATCGATTCGAGGATGGCGCGGCGGCGGTCCTCGGCGCTGAG
This sequence comes from Pseudarthrobacter kochi, assembly GCF_055412805.1. Lineage (NCBI taxonomy): Bacteria > Bacillati > Actinomycetota > Actinomycetes > Micrococcales > Micrococcaceae > Pseudarthrobacter > Pseudarthrobacter kochi. The sequence goes on along the minus strand of NZ_JBVAYV010000023.1, from coordinate 43,327 downwards.
CTCGAACATGGCATCGGCTTTTTCATCCGAGACGAAGCCCACCAGTGTCCCGCGGGGGTCTTCGTGGTTGGTGTTGTCGTAGACCTCCTGGACCAGGGCGCCGGCTCCGAAGCAGGTTCCGGAGAGGCCGTCCTCGCGCCAGAACGGGGTGCTGTAGACGGCATGGACCTTAATGACCAGGCCCAGCGACTGGTGCTGGTGCATCTGGTGCTGGCGGCGCGGCAGCGGCGGGTTGAAGGAAACCCGGGTGTAGAGGTTCGGGGGTACGGCCATGATGACGAACCGCGCATTTACGGTGGCGCGTTCGGAGATGGCGGTCACCCGCTGGGCTCCGTCTTCGCCGGTTCCTTCAGTTCCTGCGGCCGGGGCCGGCACCCAGTTGATGGTGCGCACCGGGCTGTCGAGGACGACGTCGTCGCCCAGTTCGGCGGCGATCAGGAGCGAGACCTGCTGCATTCCGCCGACGACGCGCTTGTCGAGGATGAAGTCCTCGTCGGTGAGGTGGGTGAAGGATCCGGCGGAGGCAGCCATCAGCACTGCCTGCAGGGCGGAGAAGGCGTGGGCCGGTTTGGTCAGCATGCCGCCGGCAATGAAGAGGCCGATGTTGTTGCAGGCTTCCTCGTCCGAGGAGTTCCCCCGCAGCCAGTGGTGGAAGGAGATGGTGTCCAGCTCGCGGGCCTTGGGATGCGCCCACGGCTCGGTGGGGCCGATCTCGGCGGCGAGGGAATCCAGCAGCGAGGTGAGTTTGTCCATCTCGGCGGCGGTGGTTTCGCTGACCGGGAAGGTGTCGCCCGTATATAGGGTGCGCTTGCCGTCGGAGCCGATGTAGACGGATTCGCCCTCACGGTAACGGGAATAGGTCTTCAGGCCAAGCTCGTCCAGGAGCGCCAGGAGTTCGGTCTGGTCCGGGGAAACCCACTGGCCGCCGATTTCCAGCATGGCGCCGTCGATCGTGTCGGTCCAGGTGCGGCCGCCGACACGGTCGCGCGCCTCCAGGACGGCCACGCTCAGGCCGGCCTTCTTCAGTTCCCGGGCTGCGGTCAGCCCGGCGGGGCCTGCTCCGACGATGACGACGTCGCGGTCAAGTTCCAGCATGATGTCCTCTCTGTGGCCGCAAAGTGATGCGGACCACTAAATGAATGCCATTCATTTAGACTCGACTATAGACCCTTCGGGTGCGCCAGGGAAGACCCTTTGCCGAAGACATTTCGCCCGTAAAGTAGGGGCAGAACGGGAGGGCCCCTTCGACGGCAGAAAGGCCAGCAATGCCGGCATCAACCAGTGCCCCTGCGGATCCGCAGCGCCAGGATGCGAAACCGCGCCGCCGGGTGGGCAGGCCTGCTGCCGCCGTCCTCGACCAGGACGGCATTACCGCGGCAGCGCTGCAGCTCATCGGGAAGAGCGGTTATGACGGGTTCACCATGGCGGCATTGGCGCGGACGCTCAACGTGGCGCCGTCGGCCTTGTACAACCACGTCTCGTCCAAACGGGACGTGCTGGTCCTGGTCCAGGACCACCTGACCTCGTTTGTGGATGTGTCGGCCTTCGACGCCGAACCGTGGGAGCGGGCCGTGCGCAGTTGGGCCTGGAGCTACCGCGACGTGTTCTCCAAGCACACGCCGCTGATCCCGGTGATCGCAGTGCTCCCGGTCACTGACGCGCCCAAGACCCTGGCCATGTACGAGGCCGTCAGTGCAGGATTCAGCCGGGCAGGTTTCCCGCAGGAGCGGATTGTTTCAGCGATCGTGGCACTGGAGTCCTTCATCTTCGGCTCGGCGTATGACGTCACTGCCCCGGCGGACATCTTCGACTCCGGAAGCATGGCGGCCTCGACGCCGAATTTCACCGCGGCCGTCGCCCGGCTGGCCGACCAGGGCTACGAGAACCAGGCCGATGTCGCCTTTGAGCTGGGACTCGACGCGCTTGTCACCGGCTTCGGCGCGCTGCGGGCATAGGCAGCGCCGGGCCCGGCGTAGGCCGCGCCAGACAAAAATGAACCCCGGTCCGAAGACCGGGGTTCATTTGTTTGCGTGCGCGAGGGGGGATTTGAACCCCCACGCCCTTTCGGACACTGGCACCTGAAGCCAGCGCGTCTGCCGTTCCGCCACTCGCGCGCAACTTCTTCCACTCAATCCTGGCCCGGAATCCGGACCACCAACCTCGTAAAAGCAGCGAGATCAAGCATAACGGACAACAGCGGGAAAACACCAATCGGCCCCCGGAGGGACACCAGTGGGGACAACAACGGGCTAGGAGCGGGGAAGTAGCAAGGGGCCGCAGGGAGGCGCCGCAGGGCGCCCGCGGGTCCTCCCCGCCGGCCGGGCAGGGTCGACGTCAGCGCATGTCAGAGCCGGGCCGCCGCAGTTTTCCAGCGCGGAGTGGCGACGCGCATTAAGGCCATTCCCAGACTCGCCCAGTAGTATCTGATGTAGGAGTGCCCGTTACCAGCGGGCTCCCGCAGATGTGGGAATCCGAGTTCCGGAACGAATGCTGCCCTGCAGCCGTCACGAAAGGAGAAGGGCCATGGGATTGCTGGACAAAGTCGAGCGCGGCATCGAAAAGGCCGTCCGCGGAGTCTTCTCCACCGGTTCTCGTGCCCAAGTTGAGCCGGTCGAGATCGCCAGCCACCTCCGCCGCGAGGTGGACAACAAGGCCCTCACCATCGCCGCGGGACGGACCCTCGCCCCCAACGTCTTTGATGTCCTCCTCAGTGACGCCGACTTCCAGCGGGCCCAGGAATGGGGCACACCGCTCGCCGAAGAACTGTGCGACGTCGTCATCAACCACGTGCGCAGCCAGGGCTACACCCTCCAGGGTCCCGTCCGGATCAGCTTCCGCCGTGACGAGGAACGCCGCGCCGGAGACTTCGAGATCAAGTCGCGGACCGAAAAGTCCCCGTCCCCCGCGCAGCCGGCGGCGCACGGCGGCATGCCTGCCGCGCCGACGCGCCAGCCTTCCCGGATGCAGCCTGTCCTGGACATCGACGGGCAGCGGTACTCCCTCAACGCGCCCTCGATCGTGCTGGGACGCTCCTCAGAAGCAGACATCCTTATTGATGACACCGGCGTTTCCCGCCGCCACCTGGAAATCCGGACGGGGACTGGCACTGCCCAGGCCGTCGATCTGGGCTCCACGAACGGCAGCTACGTCAACGGCCACAAGATCGTGGGGTCCTCGGAACTCACCGACGGCACCACGATCACTATGGGACGGACCAAAATCATCTTCCGCCTTTTGCCCGCCAACCCAGGCGGCCGCCGGTGAGCGAACTGACCATCACGGCCCTGCGCTTCGGTTTCCTCCTTCTCCTGTGGGTGCTGATCTTCAGCATCGTTGCCGCCATGCGCCGCGACCTCATGATCGGCCGCAAGGCCGCGGCGGGCGCCCCGACGGCGCGGCAGGTGCGCAAGAACCCGGCCCTGGCCGAACCGGCCGCCCCCGTCAAACAGCAGCCCCGCCAGCTGGTCGTCACGGAAGGTCCGCTCAAGGGCACCACGATTCCGCTGGCGGCGAGCCCCATCCTGCTCGGCCGTGCCCAGGAGGCCACCCTCGTGCTGGAGGATGACTACGCCTCCGGCCGCCATGCCCGCCTGTTCCCGCAGGGCAGCCGCTGGTTCATTGAGGATCTTGGTTCGACCAACGGCACCTATCTGGCCGATCAGCAGCTCACCAGGGCCCTGCCGGTTGAGTTGGGTGTCCCCGTGAGAATCGGCAAGACGGTCATCGAATTGAGGCCGTAGCCATGGCTGCCCCGGATGTTCCCGCAGACCAGGCAAAAGGCAAAACAACTGCCTCCAAGCGGCCGCTCATCATGCGTTACGCCGCGCGTTCCGACGTGGGCCGGGTGCGCGCGAAAAACGACGACTCCGCCTACGTCGGCCGCCACCTCGCCGTCGTCGCCGACGGTATGGGCGGACACGCCGGAGGCGATGTCGCCTCTGCCGCCACTGTGCTGGACATGATCCATCTCGACAGCGACGACTACGACGGCGACGCCGGCACCATCCTGGCCGACGAGATCCAGACCGCCAACTCGCTGCTCTCGGAACTCGTCCACATCAATCCCAAGCTGGCCGGGATGGGCACCACCGTTACAGCCCTCCTGCTGGCCGAAGGCAAGCTGCACTTCGCCCACATCGGCGACTCCCGCGCGTACCGTCTGCGGAACGGCAAATTCGAGCAGGTCAGCGTGGACCACACGTTCGTGCAGCGCCTCATCGACGAAGGCCGCCTCCGGCCCGAAGAAGCCGAAACCCATCCGCACAAGAACGTCCTGATGCGCGTCCTCGGCGACGTCGACGCCAGCCCTGAACTGGACCTGGCAACCCTCGACGTCGAACCGGGTGAGCGCTGGCTGCTCTGTTCCGACGGCCTGAATTACGTGGCGGGCCACGTTGTGGAGCGGACCGTCCGGGAGACCAAGGACCTGCGTGAATGCGCCGAACTCCTGGTCGATCTCACCCTTGAAGCCGGCGCTCCGGACAACGTCACCGTCGTGATGCTGGAAATCGCCGAACAGACCACGGACGACGTCCGGACGGCCGCCGTCGAAGTTGTCCCGGCCCCGTCAACGTCCACCGTGACCGCGACCGTGTCCGAAAGCGATGACCGGCGGCCCGGAAGCACCTTCGGCGCGGCGAAAACGGGCGGAGAGCCGCAGAAGACACCCGACGCCGGCATGACCGGCGGATCCCCGGCGGCTCCCGTGGCCGCCAGCGCTGCAGCGGCGTCCTCTGCCCCGGCCAAGGCCCCGGAATCATCCCCCAAGGATGCCGGTGCGGCCACCGACAAAGCAGCCGACAGCGCTGGCGGTAAAGGTGAACCCGAGGCCTCCACCGATCCGCACCTGGGTGAGCATCTTACGGCCGAGGTGCTCCGCGAGGAGCTTGCCAGCCGCCCGCACGAACTCGTGGGTGCCGCCGCCGCGGCCGCGGAATCCGGATCAATCCCCACCATCGCCGGGCGCACCATGGCCCGCCGGGCAGCGACCGTCCTGACCCATAAGTCAGAGCAGGCGAAGGAAGAAGCCGAGGAGTACAGGCCAGCCGGCCGGCCCCGCCGCTGGGTGACTGTCTCCATCGCCGCCGCCATTGTGGCACTCCTCGCCCTGGGCCTGTGGCTGGGCTACGCCTGGACCCAGACGCGGTACTACATCGGCGAGCAGGACCAGCATGTGGCCATCTTCAACGGGGTCTCCCAGCGCCTTGGACCAATCCAGCTCTCCACCCTCGAAACGGTGACCGAAATCCGGATGTCAGATCTGCCCGAATTCTCCCAGCAGCGGGTGCGCCAGACCGTGCCTGCCCGGGACCTCTACGATGCCCAGCGGATCGTCAAGAACCTTGAGCGCACCGGCACCACCGCCCCCGCGGACGAGTGCATCACCCCGTCCCCGACGCCCGCGACCCCCGGTGCGACAGCGACTCCGGGTGACACGGCGAGCCCTGGCGTGGCCGGGACTGCCACACCATCGCCGTCGGCGACGGCGCCGATCTGCGAGGTGGCCAAATGACACCCATCGATCCGACCCCCAAGCCGCGGCGGAATATCGAACTTGTCCTGCTGGTCCTGGCCCTCGCCGTCGGCATTGGCGCCAACGCCCTGGTCGGCGTGGACCGGCAGAAGGCCTTCGACACCGACTTCTGGTTCCAGTCGAGCCTGCTCGCCGCCGCCGCCCTGGCATTTCACATCGTGCTGCGCATCCGGGCGAAATATGCCGATCCAGTAATTCTTCCGCTGGTGGTGGCTCTCAATGGTCTGGGCCTCGCCATGATTCACCGGTTGGACCGGGTCGGGGAGGACACGGGCAACAACCAGCTGCGGTGGACCCTCGTGGCCATGGCTGTTTCCATCGCCGTCATCTGGTTTCTCAAGGACCACCGGGTCCTCCGGCGTTTCACGTACATCTCGCTGGCCGTCAGTGCGGTCCTGCTGATCCTGCCGCTGGTTCCCGGCATTTCCGCCGGTGAAATCCTCGGCGCGCGGGTCTGGATCAAGTTCGGGTCGATGACCTTCCAGCCGGGTGAAATTGCCAAGATCACGCTCGCTATATTCTTTGCCGGGTATCTTTCCTCCAACCGGGATCTTATTCTGCTCGCCGGCCGGAAGGTCGGGCCCATCCAGTTCCCGCGGTTCAAGGACATGGGCCCCATGCTCGCCGCCTGGCTCGTGAGCATCGGGGTGCTGATCTTCCAGCGGGACTTGGGCTCCTCGATCCTGTTCTTCGGTCTCTTCCTCGTGATGATTTATGTCGCCACGAGCCGCATCAGCTGGGTGATCATCGGCGTGGGGCTCATGGCTGCCGGCGGCTTCGTTGCCTCCAAGGCCTTCTCCCACGTCGCCCTGCGGATTGACGGCTGGATTAACGCCTTCACCGACGAGGTCTACGGACGGGAGTTCGGCGGCAGTCTGCAGATCGTCGAAGGACTGTTCGGCATGGCCAACGGCGGGCTCGTGGGCACCGGCCTCGGCCAGGGCCGCCCCAATCTGGTGCCTTTCGCCAACAGCGACATGATCATTGCCTCCTTCGGCGAGGAACTGGGGCTCATTGGCCTCTTCGCGATCGTCCTGATGTACCTGCTGCTCTTCACCCGCGGCTTCCGTGCCGCGCTCGGCACCCGCGACGCGTTCGGGAAGCTGCTGGCCACCGGGCTCTCCTTCGCCATCGCGCTGCAGTGCTTCGTGGTGATCGGCGGTGTCACCCGGCTCATTCCCCTCACCGGTCTCACTACGCCCTTCCTGGCCGCAGGCGGCTCGTCCCTGCTGGCCAACTGGATCATTGTCGGACTGTTGCTGATGATCTCTCACACGGCTCGCGGCCCGGTGGACACAACCCCGCTGGCCCCCGGCGAACAACCCGATCCACAGAAAGTTATTCCTGCCATGCCTTCGAAGCCGGCCGCCGGCCCCGGCACCGGGCTGCACAGTCCGGATGCCCCCACCGAGGCGGTGAAGCTGTGAACCAGGCCATTCGCAATTCCTGGATCGCCGCGATCGCGATGTTCGTGCTGATTTTTGGTGCCCTTAGCTACGTCCAGGTGGTCGGCGCGGACGAACTCGAGGCCAACGCCTGGAACAAGCGCACCCTCCTGCAGAACTACTGCAACGACCGCGGCGCGATCATCGTTGGCGGCACCCCGGTGGCGGCGTCCGTCGCTGCCGACGAGAGCTGCAAGTTCCAGCGCACCTACACGCAGCCGGAGCCTTACGCCGGGATCACCGGCTATTTCTCCAGGAGCTTCGGCGTGACCGGGCTGGAGAAGACGATGAACAAGGAGCTCGCGGGCAGCTCGGACCAGCAGTTCCTGGACCGTGTCGGCCAGCTCTTCCTGGGCAACCAGCCCAAGGGCGCCTCCGTGGAGCTCACACTGGATCCCAAGATCCAGAAGCTCGCCTTCGACCTCATCCCGGATGGCCAGCGCGGATCGATCGTGGTGACAAATCCTAGAACCGGCGCGATTATTGCCATGGTCTCCAAGCCCTCCTACGACCCCAACCTGATCGCCACGCAGGATCCGGCGGCCGAGGCCGCCAACTTCGCCGAGCTGAACAAGGTCCCCGGAATCAACCTGAACCAGAATGTCAGCGGACCCACCGGGGCACTGCTGGCACCGGGCTCAGTCTTCAAACTCATTGACACGGCCGCTGCCCTTAACTCGGGAAAGTACAACAAGGACAGCGTCCTGCCCAACCCGGCGGAGATGTCCTTCCCCGGCATCCAATACAAGCTGCCCAACTACGCCGGCGGCAACTGCTACACCCGCGATACGGCGACTTTTGCCTTCGCGCTGCAGCAGTCCTGCAACACTCCGTTCGCCAGCATCGCGCTGGATCTGGGGCAGAAGGCCATTGCCGACCAAGCGGAGAAATTCGGCTTCGGGCAGGACTTTGGCGACCAGCTGAAGCTGGACTCCGCCCCGAGTTTCTTCCCGACCGAAAAGCTCGATGATGCCAGCCTGGCGCAGTCGTCGATCGGCCAGCGCGACGTCCGGGCCACCCCGCTGCAGATCAACCAGATGACGGCCGCGATCGCCAACGGCGGAGTGCAGATGCAGCCGAACCTGATCAAAGCCGTGCGCTCCCCGGACCTGCGGCCGATCAGCGAGCCGAAGCCCCAGGTGCTGCGGACCTCCACCACGGCGGACATCGCCCGGCAGATCAACGAGTGGATGGTCAGTGTCGTCAGCGACGGCATCGCCCGGGGTGCGGCCGTGCCCGGCGTCAAGGTCGCCGGGAAGACCGGCACCGCGGAACTCGGCAACGGCCTGAACAACTCATGGTTTACCGGGTTTGCCCCGGCGAATGACCCGCAGGTGGCTGTCACTATCGTCATGGAAGGCGTAGACATCACCACCGGCGCAAAGCTAACCAGTCCGAACGCGAAGAAGATCTTTGAGGCGGTGTTGAATAAGTGAGGCCTTCATCAGGAATCACCCTCGGCGGCAGATTCCAGCTGACGACGCGTATTGCGATCGGCGGCATGGGAGAAGTCTGGAAAGCCAAAGACCTAATCCTTGGCCGCATCGTCGCCATCAAGGTGCTCAAAGAGGAGTACACGGGTGATCCGGGCTTTCTCCAGCGGTTCCGGGCCGAGGCCCGCCACACTGCGCTCCTGAACCATGTGGGCATCGCCAATGTCTTTGACTATGGCGAGGAAGAAGGCTCCGCCTACCTCGTGATGGAGTTGGTCCCGGGCCAGCCGCTGAGCAGCATCATCGAGCATGAACAGGTGCTGTCCCCGGACCGCACCCTGTCCATGATCGCCCAGACGGCGCGCGCCCTCTCGGTGGCCCATGCCCAGGGCCTGGTCCACCGCGACATCAAGCCGGGCAACCTGCTGATCACCCCGGACGGCCGCGTCAAGGTCACGGACTTCGGCATCGCCCGACTCGCGGACCAGGTCCCGCTCACCCAGACCGGGCAGGTGATGGGAACGGCCCAGTACCTGGCCCCCGAGCAGGCTACCGGGCAGCTGGCCACCGGTGCCTCTGACATCTACGCCCTCGGCGTGATCGGCTACGAGTGCCTCACTGGACGCCGCCCGTTCTCCGGCGAATCGCAGATCGCCATCGCGCTGGCCCAGGTCAATGACGCGCCGCCACCGCTGCCGGAGACCCTGCCGAAGCCGGTCCGCGCCCTGCTGATGTCGATGCTGGCCAAGGACCCCAAGAACCGCCCGGCCGATGCTCTCAAACTGTCCGAGGCCGCCGAAGCCATCCGTAACGGCGACATCGCCGCTGCGCACGCCGCGGTTCCGGGCATGCTCCTGTTCGAGGCAGCAACCGGACCGATCACGGCCCCGGTGGACATTCCCACCGCGGCAACCGGTGTCATCGGCGAGGCGGACCGCACGACGTCGGCCACCTCCGCTTTGCCGGTGGTCGGCGCGGCGGGAGCGGGCGCCGCCGCGGGACTGGCTGCGGGAGCCGCCGCCGCCAGCGCCTACGATGCCCGAAACACCCTGTCCCGCGCCGATGCCCTCGCCGCGGAACGCAATTGGGTCCAGGAGGACGACGACTACGACGAGCCGGTCGATGAGCCGGAACGCCGCGGCCGCAGCCCCTGGACCTGGCCGCTGATCGCCCTGATCCTGCTGGTGCTCTTCGCGCTCGTGGGCGTGGTGCTGACCCAGGCCGGGATCCTGTTCCCGCAGACGCCGGCGAGCAGCATCGCCACCACCAGCGCGAAGCCGGGCAGCACCAGCGCTTCGCCCACGTCCTCGAGTCCCAGCCCCACCAGCAGTTCCGCGACGCCCACACAGTCCACGCCGGCTACGATCAACCTGATTCCGGAAAGCTACCTCGGCCGCCCCTTCAACCAGGTCCGCAGCGAACTGATCGGCCTGGGGCTTGTTGTGACCGGAGCCGAGGTCTTCGACGATGCCACTCCCGGAACGGTGGTTCAAATTGACCCTGCAGGGCGAGTCCAGCCCGGTTCGACCATCACAGTGAGCTACTCCAAGGGCCCGGAATCCGTCACGGTCCCGACGCTCCAGTCCGGCGCCAGCGAAGCCGCCGTCCAGCAGGCCATCGAAAGCGCGGGCTTCCGCTGGGCAAAGGGGGATCCCGTCGATCCCACGTCCAAGAAGGAGCCCGCCGGCACCTTTGTCAGCTCAGAGCCTGCTTCCGGGGCCAAAGCCCCGGCCGGATCCTTGGTGACGTATCACCTGGCCAAGGCCCCGGCTCCGGCCGCCGGCCCCCTGCCGGACTGCAAGGCAACCGAGAAACCCGGGACCCCGCCCACCTGCAAGGCCACCCCGTAGGTCATGATGACTAATTCACCCCGCACACCGTCACACCGGGAGGAGCGCGGCCCCGTGAACACACAGCGCGTCCTCAGCGGGCGCTATGAGCTGGGTGAACTGATCGGCCGCGGCGGCATGGCCGACGTCTTCCGCGGTGTCGACACCCGGCTGGGACGCACCGTGGCTGTTAAGCTGCTCCGCCCGGACCTGGCCCGGGACCCCCAGTTCCAGGCCAGGTTCAAACGCGAGGCGCAGGCGGTGGCCGCCCTGAACCATCCCTCAATCGTGGCCATCTATGACACCGGGGACCACGCCGTACCCGGGGACCACGAAGACACCGTACGGGTCCCGTACATCGTGATGGAGTTCGTCTCCGGAAAGACGATCCGGGACCTGATCAGGGCCAAGGAAGTCAGCATCGACCAGGCGATCGACTTCACGCTGGGGGTGCTCGCCGCCCTGGACTACAGCCACAAGGCCGGGATCGTGCACCGCGACATCAAACCGGCCAACGTGATGTTCTGCCCGGATTCCAACAGCGTCAAGGTAATGGACTTCGGAATTGCCCGCGCCATGGCGGACTCGGCAGCCACCATGACCCAAACCCAGGCCGTGGTGGGGACGGCACAGTACCTTTCACCGGAACAGGCCCGCGGCGAGACCGTGGATGCCCGCAGCGACCTCTACTCGGCCGGGTGCCTGCTGTATGAGATGCTGGCCGGCCGGCCGCCCTTCATCGGCGACAGCCCCGTGTCCGTTGCCTACCAGCATGTGCGCGAGATCCCCGAACTGGCGAGCAGCCTGAATCCTGACGTCTCCGAGGCACTGGACAGCGTGCTGATGAAGGCGCTGCAGAAGAACCGCGCGGACCGGTTCCAGGACGCCGCGGCCTTCCGGCGCGCCCTCCGGGCCGCGCGGAGCGGAGTCGGCGTCGCCCCGGCGGCGGCCAGCGAAGCACCCACCAACCCCAATGACACGGTTCCGACGCCGGACAGCACACCGACGGCCGCTTTCTCGGTAACGGGCGCGAAGTTCCTTGACGAGACCCCCACTGGCAGGCTCCGGCCCGCTCTGGGGACGCCGGGCGATGATGAGAATGCTCCGATGGAACAGGGTGTCGTCTATGGCGCCGCGGACACAGGCAGCCTGCCGCTGGTCCTTCCGCCCGAGCGGGAGCACACCCAGCGCCAGAAGTCCCGCCGCCGGACGTGGATCACCACACTCGTGATCGTCACCGTCCTCGTATTGGCGGGCGGCGGCCTGTGGCTCTACAACATGATGAACCAGGCTCCGCCCCCGGTCGCCAAAGTCCTGGTGCCGTCGGTGACCTCGCTGACCGAGACCGAGGCGCTCCAGAAGCTCTACAACGCCGGGCTCAAACCCCAGCTCAGCCGGATGCAGCACGAGACCATTGGCAAGGGCATCGCCATCGGCACTGTCCCGGCAACGGGGAACTCCCTGGACCCCAATTCGGATATCACGCTGAACATCTCGGAGGGCCCCAGCGTCATCACCATCCCCGCCGACCTGCCGGGACGCACGGAGGCGGCAGCCCGCGATGTGCTCCGCCAGAAGGGATTGGCCGGAGCACCTGGCACCACCATGGCCAACAGTCCCACGGTCCCGGCGGGCATTGTGATCACCACCAACCCTGCACCGGGCCAGAATGTGGCCGCGGGCAGCCAGGTGGAAATCATCGTGTCCACCGGAAAAGTGGTGGTTCCCCAGCTCGTGGGCCTTCCCCGGGCCGAGGCTGAAGCGGCCCTGAAGGCACTTGGCCTGGGCATGAACGCCACGGAAGTCGAAAACTCAGAAGTGGAACCGGGAAAAGTCACCGGACAGGCTGACCCGGCGGATGCCCTCGTGGAACAGCGCAAGACGATCACCGTCACCGTGGCCAAGGCGCCTCCGCCCCCGCCGAGCCCGACACCCACGCCCACCCCGACGCCCACCAAGAGCACCAAATAGGACCGGGCTAACCCGGCCGGCCTCGCCCGCTAGTGCTTGATGAGCGGGCTGAGCGTCGAGGCCCGCTGGGCAGCACCTGACATGCCGAGGGATTCGAGCCAGTTCCCGAGCATCTGGTAACCGCCTTCGGTCAAGACGGACTCCGGGTGGAACTGCACCCCGCAGAGAGGCGCGGTGCGGTGCTGCAACCCCATAACAACCCCGGTCCCCGTCTCCGCCGTGATCTCCAGGACCTCCGGGATGCTCTCACGGACGGCGGCGAGGGAGTGGTAGCGGGTCGCGGTGAAGGGCGACGGCAACCCGGTGAACACACTGCTCCCGTGGTGCTCCACGAGGGACGTCTTGCCGTGCATCAGTTCCGGAGCGTGAGTGACCGTCCCCCCGTACGCCTCCGCCAGAGCCTGATGGCCCAGGCAGACCCCCAGCATTGGTTTGTTGTGGCTTCCGCACCACTTGATCAGCTCGATGCAGACCCCCGCGCCGGCGGGGTTCCCGGGACCCGGCGAGATGAGGACGCCGTCGCGCGCTTCGGCGAGGTCGATCGCCTCGGCGAGGGTGACGTCGTCGTTGCGGACCACAGTGGTCTCGGCACCGAGTTCCTGGAGGTATCCCACCAGGGTGTACACAAAGCTGTCATAGTTGTCGATGACGAGAATCTTGGTTGTGCTCATGGATGCCTTGCTGAACCAATCGTTGAATCAGTGAACCGGTGAATTGTGCCATCCAGGGAAAAAGGAACGGAACCATCCTGCAGCTGCAGCACGTGCGTTCTCCTCCCGGACGTTCGCGGCGGACACCGCGCTGGCGCCAACTACAGCTAGAATTGGCTCCGAACAAGAACTTCGACATGACCAAGAGCGCGCTGACCGCCGGTGTATTCCTCCTTGCAGGATATCAAGCCAGTGACCCGCTCCTGTTCCAGCAGCCCAGGAGGATCCGTGCCCGAGTCAAAGCGCCGCAAACGCACCACCCCCGCAACGCCGCAGACTGCCGCGGCGCAGGCCAACAAGCCCAACCCGGTCTGGTTCAAGCCCGTGATGTTCGGCCTGATGATCCTCGGCCTCCTGTGGATCATCACCTTCTATATCAGCGAAGGCACCCTTCCCGTCGCCGCCTGGGGATCCGGGAACATCATCGCCGGCTTCGGCATCGCCATCGTCGGTTTCCTCATGACCACCCGTTGGCGCTCCTGACTCGCGCCGAACCTGAGGAAAGACCGGTACACCCCGTGTACCGGTCTTTTGCGTTAACCTCGAGGCCTCCGAAGGGCCGATAATGCTGGAGCGGAGAAACACTGCGAGCGAAGGAGCCCGGATGACCCCGACAGTAACAGGCCCGGTGATCGGCGACGACGGCCTGGCCCGGCCCCAGTGGGCGGCCGTGGATCCGTTGCTGCGCGAGTACTACGACACCGAATGGGGACTTCCGGTACGCGACGAACAGGGCCTCTATGAGCGCATCAGCCTCGAGGGTTTCCAGGCCGGGCTGTCCTGGGCCACGATTCTCCGGAAACGGCCGGCGTTCCGGACTGCCTTCCACAATTTCCATCCCGAGACGGTGGCAGCATTCACCGAAGCCGACGTTGAGCGGCTCCTCCTCGACGCCGGGATTGTCCGTAACCGGCTGAAGATCCGTGCCGCCATCACCAACGCCCAGGCCACCATTGCACTGCGGGCCGACGGCGGACTGGTTGACTTCGTCTGGGCGTTCCAGCCGGGGTCCACACCCGAGCCGGCGTCCCACGAGGACATCCCTACCACCTCGGCAGAGTCCATCGCCCTGTCCAAGGCGTTGCGGAAGCGGGGGTTCGCTTTCGTCGGGCCCACCACCATGTACGCCCTGATGGAAGCAATCGGCATGATCGACACCCATCTGCTGGACAGCCACCGCAGGGGAACCTCCGGCATCTGGCCGCGCTGATCCCGAGGCGCTGTGCACAACTCTGCTTGAGTTATCCACAATGTGGATAACTTTGTTCGAGATTCCCTCTGATCCTCCAATTCCCGCGCGCTGTGGCCCTCAGGAACTCCTGCCGGAAGGAATTCCGCAGGGAGTCACGGGCATGTGAGTTATTAACAGTGTGGATTGCCTGTGGATAAGTCCAAAGCTGCAGCATCCGCTTTTGGGAAGCGGGACCGCGGCGCCTTCTTACCCGCACCTTTCCAGGTTCAGCCCCCCGCGACGGGGTTATCCACTTAACAACAGGCCGGTACCCACAACTTATCCACAGCTGGGGACAACGCGCTCATCGGAACGGCCTTCGGGGGTCCCTGGCGCCACGTGGCACCAATTCCGGCCGCGTCACTTCGAGGGACTAGTTATTAACACTGTGAATAACCCTGTTGAAAGCAGACTTGAGCCTGGAGCTTGGTCTCCTGACGGAAGCTCCCAGCCGCACCGCCGTGACGGTCTCCAGTGCCACGCCACCGAAAGACCGGCGTTCCAGACCGGAGTTGTCCACTTAACCACAGGGCAGCCCACAGGAGTTATCCACAAATGTGGAGATCTCGAAGTGCAAATCGGCAGAATCGCCCACTGTGGCCCTCAGATCCAGGACCGCGTCTTGAACTACAGGCGTGTAAGTTACCAACACTGTGGATAACCCCTGTGGACAACTTGCCGACTGTGCGTTTCGGCCGTCCTGCTGCGGACGGTGCCGGTCGCAACGGCGGCGGCGCAAAGGTGCGCGCAGGGCAGGACTCGCTGTGGAAAACAGGGAAATGCTGTGGGAAACGCCCTTCGGCACGACGCTCCCGCCCAGTTGTTGCCACCTTCACCCCGCCGCTCCCGCGGAAATCCAGGGCTCCATGAGGACCAGACGTGCTCACGCACCGAACAACTGGGCGGGAACGTCCGGGGACGGGCGGTTGGCGGGCGTCTGACGTGGCGCCGCCGAGCACGGGGAAAGGAGGGGAGAGCGCAGGAGTGCGGGGTGACGGCAGGGAAGCGCGGTCAGGCGCTGGCAACCCGGAGGGCCGAGACGGCGATGAGGAGCGCGAGCACCAAGACCAGGCCGCCCGCTTGCAGCAGGCCCTGCCGCGGGCCGCGGGGCGTGTACGCAACGACGGCGGCACACAGGGCACCAGTGACGGCACCGCCCAGGTGGGCCTGCCAGGCAATTCCGGGGACCACGAAGCCGATGACGCCGTTAATAAGGATGAGCACCCAGAGTTGCCTCGTGTCGCCACCGCGGCGGCGCTGGACCACCAGCATGGCTCCAAAGAGGCCGAAGATGGCGCCAGAAGCGCCCACAACGCCACTGGGCGGCAGGACAGGTGTCAACAGGAGGTAGCCGACGGATCCGCCGACGGCGGAGAGCAGGAAGATCGCCAGGAAGCGGATTCTTCCGAGGAGGGGCTCCAGTGCCTGGCCAAACACCCACAGCATGTACATGTTGAGCACTATATGGAGGAGGAAGCCTTGTGAGTGGACAAACGCTGAGGTCAGCATGCGCCAAGGTTCGAAATAGCCGTACTGGGGAGCGGCGTACACAGATGCAAAGGCCAGGTTATCCTCGACAACCTGCCCGGGGACCAGCCACTGGAGAACAAAGACCAGGACGCAGAGCCCGATGAGGGACAGGGTGACCACGGGCTTACCGGCGGTCACGGCGCCGCCGTAGACGGTCCTGACGTTCGGCGTCGTACGTTTTGTTTCGTTAACACAGTCAACGCATTGGAATCCGACGGCGGCCGCCCGCTGGCAGTCGGGGCACGCAGGGCGCCCGCACCGCTGGCAGCGCACATAGGCGGGACGGTCCGGGTGCCGGGGGCACACCGGGATCTGCGCGGACGGCTCTGCCGCCGGAATTCCGTAGCTCATGCGGTGGGCTAGAGCTTCACTACATCAATGCTCTTGATGACGACGTCCTCGACCGGACGGTCGCCCATTCCGGTGCGGACACCCTCGATGGAGTCGACGACCTTCCTGGACTCGTCGTCGGCTACCTCACCGAAGATGCTGTGCTTGCCCTGCAGCCAGCCGGTGGGGATGGTGGTGATGAAGAACTGTGAGCCGTTGGTGCCGCGGCCCATCTGGATGCCGGCGTTTGCCATGGCCAGCTTGTAGGGGTCGTTGAAGGTCAGCTCCGGGTGGATCTCGTCGTCGAACTTGTAACCCGGCCCGCCAACGCCACGGCCCAGGGGGTCGCCCGCCTGGATCATGAAGTCCTTGATGATGCGGTGGAAGATGGTGCCGTCATACAGCGGCGTCCCCGTCTTGTCCTCGCCCGATTCCGGGTGGGTCCAGGCCTTCTCGCCCGTCGCCAGTCCGACGAAATTCTCGACGGTCTTGGGAGCGTGGTTACCGAAGAGGTTGACGACAATGTCGCCCATGCTCGTGTGGATGGTTGCTTTTGCAGTTGCGATGGCAGTCATAGGCCCTATTCTTCCATGACAGGCCATTACACATAGGGCCGCTCCGCCAGTTCCGCGCTGGGTGAAATCGGCCCGGAATCGGCCTGAAGAATAGCCCGTGAGGTCTGGGACACGTAGGCTAACTGCAGAACCGTCACATTAATCGGGAGGTAGTTGTGAAAAAAACGGATCGAATTGCCCGTGAGCTGGAGCATTCAGTCAGCGCCGGAGTTGAGAACGCCAAGGAATGGGCAACCCCGCGGGTTGAGGCGGCCGTCAACTGGGCCGTTCCGCGTCTGCAGCAGGGCCTGGATACAGCTTCTCCCAAGATCCAGGAGGGGCTCAAGTCGGCGGCCTACAATCTCGCCGACGGCGTGGCGACGGTAACCCCGCGCCTCCAGGACGGATTGGCCCACCTCGCACCGAGAATCAACGATGCCGTTGAGGGAGCCACCCCGCGCCTGCATGAGGCGCTGGACAAGGCAACGCCGGTCATCGCAAACGCCCGCGACCGGGTTGTCGTCGAATATCTGCCGAAGCTTTCGGACCAGATCGGCCACGCCTCCGACGCCGTGCACCGTACACTCCAGAGCGCACCGGCCCATGTGGACGCCGTTGCCCAGAGGCTCGGAGACGCGGGGATCATCCACTCCGTCCAGGAGCAGGCCAAGTCCGCCGGCACCCACGTCAAGGTTGCTGCGAAGAAGGCTGGCAAGGCCGTCGGCGTCGAGGTTGCCAAGCCGCAGAAGCCCAAGCACCGCGGGCTGCTGATCTTCGGCATCATCGCCGCAGCTGCCGCTGCCGGTGTTGCCGCGTGGAAGGCTTCCAAGCCGGTCGAGGATCCCTGGAAAACGCCTGCACCGGTCACCCCTGCGCCCGTGCCGGCCACAACTGTCAACGATGTCAAGGAAACCGTCAAGGAAGCAGCCGGCCAGGCCGGCGCAGCGAGCGTTGCCGCAGCGGACGCTGTCGCGGACGCTTCGGCTGAAGCGGCCAAGACCACCGACGACGCCGCAGCCACCGCCAAGCATGCGGCCGAGGACGCTGTCGAGGACATCAAGGACGCTTCCGCCAAGATTGCAACCGATGCCAAGACCGCAGTTCGGAACATCGCCGCAAGCCGTAACAACGGCACGGACAAGAGCACCGGCAGCTAGACAAGCCTGTGGGCCGCTTTCGGGCAGCCGTTGAGGGAGGGATTCCGCCAGTGGCGGGATCCCTCCCTTTTTTGGGCGTGTTTGAGCACGATGTTTACCAGTTCGTAGCCGGGGGATTGCCCGGCGCCGGGCTGGAAAAACCGCGGTAGTGCTAAATTTGGGGGAATGTCACCCGAAAAATCCTCTGAGGATGCCTTACACGACGCTGCGCCAACGCCGGCTGTGTCTATCGTCATCCCGGCGTACAACGAGGAAAGCGTCATCCGGCAGTGTCTGATTGCTGCCGTCTACCAGTCTGTCCCGGCGCACGAGATCATCGTCGTCGACAACATGTCCACGGACCGCACAGCCGATATCATCCGGCAGATGCAACTGGAGTACCCCGAGAGCCCCATCATCCTGCTCAGCCAGGACCGGGACCAGGGTCTGATCCCCACCCGTAACTTCGGCCTCAACCATGCCACGGGAGACATCCTCGGCCGGATCGACGCCGACTCCGTGCTCGAACCCGACTGGGTCGAACAGGTGCAGAAGGCTTTCCGGGACAAATCGGTCCACGCCGCGACCGGCCCGGTGGTCTACTACGACATGCCGATGCGGCGATTTGGCCTGAAGGCCGACGACAAGATGCGCCAGCTGATGCTCAAGCTGGCCAAACACCAGTACCACTTTCTCTTTGGGTCCAACATGGCGCTCCGCCGCTCGGCGTGGGAGATCATCCGCGGCGAGACATGCCGGGATGAGAAGGACGAGATGCACGAGGACATCGATTTGTCCCTGCACCTGGCCGACCACGAGCTCAGGATCCAGTACTGGCCGCAGATGGTCTCCGGCATGTCGGCGCGCCGGCTGGAAGACTCTCCCCGCGACTACCGCTACTACGTGACGCGCTTCGACCGCACGTACAAGGCCCACAACGTTAAAAAGATGGCGCTCAAGGCGCCCATGGTTGTCTTCTTCTCGGTGTACTTCCCGGCCAAGCTCCTGCGCGCAATCCACACGGTCAACACCACGCAGCCTGCCCGCCGCGGCGGCCAGTAACCCCGGCATGGCCGGCGCCGGCCTTCGAAAGTCAGTCCGTCCCCAGCTCCGCCAGTCCGGCCGCAGTGCGCCGCACTGAACGTGAACTGCGCTGTCCCAGGACGACGACGGCGAGCCCCACCAGGATCATCGCCAGACCGGCATAGGTGCCGGCTGGCAAGGTCTCAGCCAGGAACGCGGCGGCCAGCAGCGCAGCGCCCGGAATCTCCAGCAGGATGATCATGGAGACCAGCAGCGGGCTCATGGTCGCCAGCAGGTGGTTGAAGGCTGTGTGGCCGATCAGCTGGGCGCATACCGTGACCGCCAGGATGCCCAGCCAGCCGGAGGCTTCGAAGCCTGCCAGCGGTTGCTGCGAGAACAGCGCCAGCACCGCAACGACGGCCGCACACATCCCGTAGCACAGGGTCGTGTAGATGCCCGTCCCCATGCTCTGGCGGGCTTTGCCGCCGGCCAGCGTGTAGATCCCTGCCAAGGCGCCGCCCGCCACGGCCAGGAGATCGCCCAGCAGCGCGTCCGGGGAGCTGCCCATGTCGAACCCGGTAATCGCGACGACACCGCAGAACGCGATCCCAAGGCCGGCCAGGACGGGCCAGCGGTGCCTGACGCCGCGAAAGAGCTGGAAAATGGCGATCCAGCCCGACTGCAGGCAAACAAGGGCCGTCGCTGCCGCGACCGAGGTCAACTGCAGCGAGGTGATGAAGCAGGCGAAGTGCAGCGCCAGGGCGACGGCGGCCGCCAGGGACCAGCGAAACTCCCGGCCGGTGACCCGGCCGAACTGGCGTGGGTTTCGGACCAGCACGGGGCCGGCCATAACGACCGAACCGATCGCGTTGCGCCAGAAAGCGATGGCCAGGGCACTGACGGAGGTGGCCCCCAGGGTGGCGGCGATGAGCGGCCCGGAGGAGGCCACCCCAAGGACGCCCAGGGCAGCAAGGAAGAAGTTCACGGTCCAACAGTAGTGGGGACGGAGAGCACGCAGCTGAACCAGCTGCATCCTTGACCGCGGCAGGCGGCGGTGCCAGTCTTAAATCCGGTCTCACCATCATCCACAAAGGAGACCATCATGGCTGCAACCATCCGCAAGAGCCTGGACAATCCGGAGGAAACCCGCCCCGTCAAAGACGGGATGGGCCAGGTTGAGCTCGTCAATCTCGACGCCGGCGCCGTGGCACGTGCGACGTTCCTGCCGGGCTGGAAGTGGTCCCAGCACGTCAAGCCGATCGCCCAGACGGACAGCTGCATGGTTGCCCACAAGGGCTACACAATCTCGGGCCGCCTCAAGGTCGTCATGGACGACGGCGAGGAGAACGAGTTCGGCCCGGGTGACTTCGGCGTCATCCCGCCGGGACATGATGCGTGGGTCGTCGGCGACGAGCCCTACGTCTTTATCGACTGGCAGGGCATGGACGACTACGCCAAACCCAAGGAATGAGGGGGCACTGCCGGGCCATCCGCGCAGTGGACAGGCAAGCAGTGGACATGCAAAAGGCCCCGGTCCGCGTTTCCGCGGGCCGGGGCCTATCCTATGGTGGAGGCACGGGGACTCGAACCCCGAACCCCCTGCTTGCAAAGCAGGTGCGCTACCAATTGCGCCATGCCCCCATAAGAAGCAACCCGACAATCATACCCTAGTTCGGGAAGCTGTTTCCCAGCTCCCGATCCGGGGAATCCGGGCTAGTCAACCGTGTCGGTTGATTCGCTCCAGACCGTTTTCCGGGCCTCGGATTCCTTCACTTTCTTGTAGAGCAGGACGCCTGCGATCGTGGCTGCAACAACCAGCAACTTCTTCACATGCACCCCGTTCCGGTTCGGTGATAAACAAATACCAACCGACCCTCCACTTGAATCTGTACAGATTCCGTGGGCGTACCAGGACTTGAACCTGGGACCTCTTCGTTATCAGCGAAGCGCTCTAACCGCCTGAGCTATACGCCCCGATGCCTCATCGGGCCGAGATACGACTTTACAGCACATCCCGGCCCGATCTCAAATCGAGGCATTTCCCCGGGAAAAATCCGGGAAAACTATGGGATTTAGTCGTCCGTGAGGGTGACTCCAATGCCGCCCACGAGGGTGGCCGAGATGTTGTACAACACTGCCGAGAGCATGGACAGCGCCGTCAGCAACACCACGTTGATGACGGCAATGATCGTGGCGAAGGATGCCACCTGTCCCAGCGAGGCGACCTTCTTCAATTCGAAGCCGCCGCCTTCGGAACCGGCCAGGGTGCCGAGGAGCCCGTCAACCTGGTCGAAGATCCCGGTCAGGTCCAGGACTGTCCAGAGCACAATCGCGGCCACAACGGTCACGATGCCCAGTGCCACCGAGAGCAGGAAGGCCATCTTCAGCACGGACCAGGGGTCAACCTTGCTGACCAGGAGGCGGGCCCGGCGGACCTTGGCCTTGGGTGCCGGCTTGATCAGCCCGGCAGTGTTCTGTCCCGGACGGGTCGGACCCTGTCCTGGGGTGGCCGGGCGCTGACCGGGGGTGGCCGGGCGCTGTCCGGGGGTGGTCGGGCGCTGTCCGGGGGTGGCCGGGCGTCCCTGCGCGGGGCGCTGGCCGGGCACTGCCGGCCGCTGTGCAGAGCCATTGGCTCCGCCGGCTGCTCCGGGGCGCTGTTCGGGGCGGGACGGCGCGCTTACCCGCGGCGCGGAGGCAGGCTGCCGCACTCCGCCGGGAACGCCGCTGTTCGGCTTGGGATATGAGTCGGAATTACTCACGCGTTACCTCCGGTGTTGTCTTCGTCCAGCTCGGCATTGCCTGATGACTCATCTGACTCCGGGGCCGGTGCTGATTCTTCCGCTGCGGACCCCTCGAGGGATCCGGTATCTTCAGCCAACGTTACGTCATCCGTCGCCGATGCCCGACTTTCGGCAGCGTCGAGTGCATCTTCGTCTTCGACCACCTCGTCGGTTTCCAGGCCTCGTTCGCTGTTGCGGGCCACCTCGATGATCCGGTCGTTCTTGTCTGGTTTGGCGAAGATGACGCCCATGGTGTCCCGCCCCTTGGCCGGCACTCCGGTCACGGAGGAGCGGACCACCTTGCCGCCCTCCATGACCACCAGGACCTCGTCCTCCTCCTGGACAATCAGCGCGCCCACGAGGTGGCCGCGCTCCTCCTGGTACTTGCCCACCTTGATGCCAAGGCCGCCACGGCCCTGGAGGCGGTATTCCTCCACGGCCGTGCGCTTGGCGTAGCCGCCCTCGGTGACGATGAAGACAAAGGACCCGTCCGTGACGACGTCGGCCGCCAGCAGTTCGTCGTCCTCGCGGAACTTCATGCCCGTGACCCCGGAGGTGGCGCGTCCCATCGGGCGCAGGGCTTCGTCGGTGGCGGTGAAGCGGATCGACTGGCCCATGCGGGAGACCAGCATCAGGTCATCGGTCTCGGAGACCAGCTGGGCGGAGACCAGCTCATCGCCATCGCGAAGGTTGATCGCGATGACGCCGGCGGAGCGGTTGGTGTCGTAGTCCTCGAGGCGGGTCTTCTTCACGAGGCCGCGTTTGGTCGCCAGGACCAGGTACGGCGACTGCTGGTAGTCCCGCAGGTCCAGCACCTGGGCGATGTGCTCGTCTGGCTGGAACGCGAGCAGGTTGGCCACGTGCTGGCCCTTGGCGTCGCGTCCGGCTTCCACCAGCTCGTACGCTTTGGCCCGGTACACCCGGCCAAGGTTCGTGAAGAACAGCAGCCAGTGGTGGGTGGTGGTCACGAAGAAGTGCTCGACGACGTCGTCGCCGCGCAGCTGCGCGCCCTTGATGCCCTTGCCGCCGCGCTGCTGTGAGCGGTAGTTGTCGCTGCGGGTGCGCTTGACGTAGCCGCCGCGGGTGATCGTGACGACCATTTCCTCTTCGGGGATCAGGTCCTCCATCGACATGTCGCCGTCAAAGCCCAACAGGACCTTGGTGCGGCGGTCATCGCCGTGTTTGGCCACGATTTCAGCCAGTTCGGTGCTGATAATCTGGCGCTGGCGTTCCTCCGAGGCCAGGATCGAGTTGTACTCGGTGATCATGGCTTCGAGTTCCGAGTGGCGGTCCTGGATCTTCTGGCGTTCCAGTGCCGCGAGCCGGCGCAGCTGCATGTCCAGGATGGCGCGGGCCTGGAGCTCATCGATGTCGAGGAGCTGCATGAGGCCGTCGCGGGCAGCCTCGGTGGTGTTCGATGCCCGGATCAGTGCGATGACTTCGTCGAGCGCGTCGAGTGCCTTGAGGAGGGCACGCAGGATGTGCGCTTCCTCCTCGGCCTTGCGGAGCCGGTAGCGGGTCCGGCGGGCGATGACGTCCATCTGGTGTGTGACCCAGTGCCGGATGAACGCATCCAGGCTCAGCGTGCGGGGCACGCCGTCGACGATCGCCAGCATGTTGGCCGCAAAGTTGTCCTGCAGCTGGGTGTGCTTGTAGAGGTTGTTCAGCACCACCTTGGCGACGGCGTCGCGCTTGAGCACGATCACGAGGCGCTGGCCGGTGCGTCCGGAGGTTTCATCGCGGAGGTCGGCGATGCCGGAGATCTTGCCGTCCTTGACGAGCTCGGCAATTTTGATCGCGAGGTTGTCCGGGTTGGCCTGGTAGGGCAGTTCGGTGACCACAAGGCACGTACGGCCCTGGAGTTCCTCCACGTTGACCACGGCGCGCATGGTGATCGAGCCGCGGCCCGTCCGGTAGGCGTCCTCGATCCCCTTGTGGCCCAGGATGGTGGCACCGGTCGGGAAGTCGGGTCCCTTGATGCGGACGATCAGCTCTTCGAGGAGTTCCTCGCGGCTCACGGTCGGGTTGGCCAGGTACCACTGGACGCCGTCGGCAACCTCGCGGAGGTTGTGCGGCGGAATGTTGGTGGCCATGCCGACGGCGATGCCCGAGGAGCCGTTGACAAGGAGGTTCGGGAAACGCGCCGGCAGGATGGTGGGTTCCTGGTTCTTGCCGTCGTAGTTGTCCTGGAAGTCGACGGTTTCCTCGTCGATGTCGCGGACCATCTCCATGGCCAGCGGGGCCATCTTCGTTTCGGTGTACCGCGGTGCTGCTGCGCCGTCGTTGCCCGGCGAGCCGAAGTTTCCCTGTCCCAGCGCCAGCGGGTAGCGCATGGTCCAGTCCTGGATCAGCCGGACCAGCGCATCGTAGATGGCGGTGTCACCGTGCGGGTGGTACTGGCCCATGACTTCGCCGACCACGCGGGCGCACTTGTTGAACGAGCGCTCCGGGCGGTAGCCGCCGTCGAACATCGCGTACAGCACGCGGCGGTGGACGGGCTTGAGGCCGTCGCGGACGTCAGGGAGGGCGCGGCCCACGATCACGGCCATTGCGTAGTCGAGGTAGGACCGCTGCATTTCCGTCTGCAGGTCAACCTGCTCGACACGGTCCGTCAGCACATCGGTGTTAAGGACGGTGCCCTCAATGACGGGTTCGGCGTCGGCCGGGACTTCTGGTGTTTCGTCACTCATAGTCTATATTTTCCGTTTCAGGTATATATCGGTCCGGGAATATTCAGGGCTTCGAGCCGCTAGATATCCAGGAACCGAACGTCCTTGGCGTTCTGCTGAATGAAGTTGCGGCGGGATTCAACGTCTTCGCCCATCAGGGTGGAGAAGGTCTGGTCCGCGGCCAGGGCATCGTCCATGGTGACTTGAAGCAGCGTCCGGTGGTCGGGGTCCATGGTGGTGTCCCACAACTCGGTGTAGTCCATTTCGCCCAGGCCCTTGTAACGCTGGATGCCGTTGTCCTTGGGGATGCGGCGGCCGGCGGCCTGGCCGGACAGCAGCCGCGCATCGCGTTCCCGGTCGCTGTACACGTAGTCGTGCGGTGCATTGGACCATTTGATCCGGTACAGCGGGGGCTGCGCCAGGTAGACATAGCCGTTTTCGATCAACGGGCGCATGTAGCGGAACAGCAGGGTCATCAGCAGGGTGGTGATGTGCTGGCCGTCGACGTCGGCATCGGCCATGAGGACGATCTTGTGGTAGCGCAGTTTGCTCAGGTCGAAGTCCTCGCCGATCCCCGTGCCGAACGCGGTGATCATGGACTGGACCTCGGCGTTGCCCAGCGCCTTGTCCAGCCGGGCCCGCTCCACGTTCAGGATCTTGCCGCGCAGCGGCAGGATGGCCTGGGTTTCCGGGTTGCGGCCGCGCTTGGCGGAACCGCCGGCGGAGTCGCCCTCCACGATGTAGACCTCGCACTTTTCCGGGTTCTTCGACGAGCAGTCCGAGAGTTTTCCAGGCATGCCGAAGGATTCCAGCGGGCTCTTCCGGCGAGCGTTGTCGCGGGCCTTCCGGGCCGCCATCCGTGCCTGGGCAGCAGAGATGGCCTTGCGGATGACGTCGCGGGCGGGGCCGGGGTTCCGTTCGAGCCAGTCGCCGAGCCCGTCCGTGACGACGCGCTGGACAAAGCCCTTGACCTCGGAGTTGCCGAGCTTGGTCTTGGTCTGGCCCTCGAACTGGGGTTCGGCCAGCTTGACTGAAATAACGGCGGTCAGGCCTTCGCGGATGTCGTCGCCGGTGAGGTTGTCGTCCTTTTCCTTGATGATGCTCTTCTCCCGCGCGTAGCGGTTGATCAGCGAGGTCATCGCGGCGCGGAAGCCCTCTTCGTGGGTGCCGCCCTCATGGGTGTTGATGGTGTTGGCGTAGGTGTGGACGCTCTCGGAGTACGCGTTGGTCCACTGCATCGCCATTTCCAGGGCGATGTGGCGTTCCTTGTCCTCGGTTTCGAAGGCGATGACGTCCTCGTGGACCACATCGACCTTCTTGCCGGAGTTCAGGTGTTTGACGTAGTCCAGCAGCCCGTCGTCGTACTGGTAGACCACGGTGTGGAATTCGGCCGGGACTTCACCCTCGGTCGGAACGACGTCGAGGTCCAGGTCCCCGACCTCGGACGGTTCCGCTGCGGCGCGCCGCTCATCGGTCAGCGTGATCCGCAGCCCCTTGTTCAGGAACGCCATCTGCTGGAAGCGGGCGCGGAGCGTTTCGAAATCAAAATCCGTGGATTCGAAGATGCTGGCATCCGGGTAGAACGTCTGGGTGGTGCCGGTCTCGGTTGTCTCTTCGCCCTGGACCAGGCCGCCCTGCGGCTTGCCGCCGTCGGCGAAGGACATCCGCCAGACGTTGCCCTGCCGGCGGACCTCGGTATCGACGCGGCTCGAGAGTGCGTTGACGACGGAGATGCCGACGCCGTGCAGGCCGCCGGACACGGCGTAGCCGCCGCCGCCGAATTTGCCGCCCGCGTGCAGGATGGTCATAACGACCTCCACGGTGGGCTTGTGCTCCGTCGGGTGCATGTCGACCGGGATGCCGCGGCCGTTGTCGACCACCTTGACCCCGCCGTCGGCCTGCAGCACGATTTCGATGTGGGTGCAGTACCCGGCCAAGGCCTCGTCAACCGAGTTGTCCACGACTTCATAGACCAGGTGGTGCAAACCGCGCGGTCCGGTGGAGCCGATGTACATGCCGGGACGTTTCCGGACAGCCTCCAGGCCTTCGAGCACCGTGATGTCGCTGGCGCCGTAGCTGTGGGGAGTCGCGGTTTCGGGCGGGGTGTCCGCCGTATCAGCCACTACTGGTTCCACTGCCGGGATCTCTGCATTGTCGTTAGCCACAGGCGCTTTCGACTCCTCTTTTTCGTTA
Organism: Pseudarthrobacter kochi; assembly: GCF_055412805.1. NCBI lineage: Bacteria > Bacillati > Actinomycetota > Actinomycetes > Micrococcales > Micrococcaceae > Pseudarthrobacter > Pseudarthrobacter kochi. The sequence continues at coordinate 16,960 of NZ_JBVAYV010000023.1, read as the reverse complement.
AAGGCCGGCCGTTGCCCCTTCCCGGAGGAAACAGCTACTGCCAACGGGCACGTCACTGATGACACCGGTTGTTCTGCTGGCTCGAGGATCCGTCTACCGCACGCGGATATTGCGTCGGAAACGGACTCAGTCAACGTTTCACCGGCGCCCAGTTATCTCTCACGATTCTACCGTGTTATAGGGGTGAAACCCGCATTCCAGGGGGCCAAACGGGAAGGAAAGTGCCGCTGGGAGGCCGCAGACTCCGCCTGCAAGGCTCCAGGGGTACGGGATGCGGGTTCCTATACGGCTCCGGTGCCTCTGAGCGCCCTACACGCCGTTTGCGGAATTTTCAAGAGTTTTGCAAGGAGTGCTTCAGACCGGGTGCGGTGGGAGTCCCGGACGTTATCCGTAGGTGTCCCGCGGCCCGCGCCCGTTGACGGTCCGGCCGCCCTTGCGCCAGCTGGGCGCCGCAGGTCCAAGGACCTGGATCTTGGTGACGACCCCTTCGCCGAGTTCGGTGCGGAATTTCTCCAGCAGGCTAAGGCTCAGCAGGCGCAGTTGCGTAGCCCAGGCGGTCGAATCACAGCGGACGTGGAGGGTGGTATCGGTGAAGCTCTCCGGGGTGCAGTGGGCGGAAATCTCCGGTCCGACGAGTGTGGCCCACTCGGCCATCACCGAGCCGACGGCCACAGGAGAGCTCCAGCCGCGCTCCGCGACAAGGCGCCCCACCACTTTGCCGAGCCCCATCGGGTCCCGGCCGGTGCCATGGAATTGTCCGAAACCGCGGGTGCTGCCGGTACTGCGGCCGGACTTCGGCGGGGTGGTTCCGGGCCGCGGCGGCGCCTTGCGCCGGATTTCGCCGCGTGACGCGGCCGCGTCGCGCATCCTGTTCAGCGCCGACTGGGCGGCGTCGATGTCATCCGGGTCGCGGCCCGGCTGCAGGCCGCCGTCGGTATCCTTATTCATCGATCTTCCCGCTCATCGATTCCTCCCGGGATTACCTTCACCCGCCGCCCGGCCAGTTCCGTCGGGATATCGTCCTCCACGGCGGCAGTCACGAGCACCTGCTCGGCGCCGGATACTATTGCGGCCAGTTTACGCCGCCGCTGGACGTCAAGCTCGGCAAAAACATCGTCCAGGATCAGGATCGGGGCGGATCCCCCGGTTCTGGTGTCATCGAGCATGACGTAGTACGAGGCCAGACGCAGGGACAGGCACATGGACCAGGTCTCGCCATGCGAGGCATACCCTTTGGCAGGGGCTGACCCCAGAACCAGTTCGAGTTCATCGCGGTGCGGGCCCACGAGGGAGATCCCGCGCTCCAGTTCCTTGCGCCGCGACGAAGCGAACGCCTGGACGTACCGTTCGGTGAGTTGGTCGACGGAGAGCAGGCGCAGGTCCTCGGCGGGCCCGGTGGCTTCCCCGCCGCGGGCAGCCGCGGGACCGGAAGCGGCGGCCGGCGCAGCGCCGTCGTCCTCCACCGCACCCTGCAGTGTGGAGCGGTAGATGGCGCCGGCTTCCTTGGAACCGTCCGTGAGCTGCGCGTAGGCGCTCATGAGGTGGGGCCGGAGCCGTTCCACCAGTTCCAGCCGCGCGTGCAACAGCTCGGCTCCCGCCCGGGCCATGTGCTGGTCCCAGACATCCAGGGTGGCCTCGTGTCCCGTGCTGAATTTGCCCGCGCGGGCGGACTTCAGGAGCGCGTTGCGCTGCTTCAACACCCGGTCGTAGTCGCTGCGGGTGGCTGCATGCCGCGGGATGAGGCTGACCAGGAGTTCATCGAGGAAACGGCGCCGGCTGGACGGATCACCCTTGACCAGGGCCAGGTCCTCGGGGGCGAACAGTACGGTTTGGCAGATACCCAGGATGTCCCTGGCCCGGACCGGATTGCTGCGGTTAATCCGGGCGCGGTTGGCGCGGGAGCTGTTGATTTCGAGTTCGAGCACGGTGGACTGCTCGCTGCGGACCAGCTTGGCACGGATCATGGCCCGGTCGGTGCCGAAACGCAGCAGCGGGGCATCGGAACTGACCCGGTGCGAACTGAGCGTAGCCAGGTAGCCGATGGCTTCCATGAGGTTGGTCTTGCCGATGCCGTTCGAGCCGACCAGCACCGTGACGCCGGGCTCCAGGCTCAGCTCCACCTGGGCATAACTGCGGAAATCTGTGAGCGAAAGTTGTTCTAGGTACACGCCGGTTCAGGATTTCAGGGCGGGACTACTTGGCCGGACGGGTGGCGTGCCCGCCGAACTGGTGGCGCAGCGCGGAAACCATCTTCATCGCGGGCGAGTTGTCCTCCCGGGAGGAGAAGCGGGCGAAAAGCGCTGCCGTGATGGCCGGGGCCGGCACGGCGTTGGCGATTGCTTCCTCCACGGTCCAGCGGCCTTCACCCGAATCCTCGACGTAGTCGTCTATCGACTCCAGGCCGGGATCCTCGTCAAGGGCTTTTACCATGAGGTCCAGCAGCCAGGACCGGACGACGGTTCCCTTCTGCCAGGCCCGGAACGTGCCGGGGAGATCGGTGACGATGTCCTTGGCGGCCAGGAGTTCGTAGCCTTCGGCGTAGGCCTGCATCAGTCCGTATTCGATGCCGTTGTGGACCATCTTGGCGTAGTGGCCGGCGCCGATCCCGCCGACGTGGACGAAGCTGTCGGCGCGGTCGCCGTCGGGACGGAGTGCGTCGAAGACGGGCATCGCCCGTTCGATGTCCGCGGCGTCACCGCCGGCCATGAGTCCGTAACCATTCTGCAGGCCCCAGACCCCGCCGGAGACACCGCAGTCGGCGAAACGGATGCCTTTTTCCGCCAGTGCTGCCCCGTGTTTCTGGTCCTCGGTGAAGCGGGAGTTGCCGCCATCCACCACCAGGTCGCCGGCGTCGAGCTTGTTGCCGAGTTCGGTGATGACCGCGTCGGTGATCTCGCCGGAGGGGACCATCACCCAGATCAGGCGCGGCGCCGGGACGGCGGCGATCAGTTCATCGATGCTCGCGACGTCGGTGACGTCCGGGTTGCGGTCAAACCCGGTGACGTCAGCTCCACCCTTGCGCAGCCGTTCGCGCATGTTGAAACCCATTTTTCCAAGGCCGATAAGTCCGATGTGCACGGGTTGAACTCTTTTCTGCGCTGGGGTGTTTCCGGTGGTGGCGTCTACCCAACTGGCTGGCAGTTACGGCCGTTTTGATCCCTCAAAACGGAGGTAACTGCCAGTTAGTTGGGCAGCCGGACCGGCATGACCAGGTAGCGGTAGTCGCCCTGGTCCTCGCCGTCGGCGTCGTGCTGAGCCGTGATCATGGCCGGTTTGGGCGCGCTCGTGAAGGAGAACCGGACAAACTTGGTTTCGATGACGCTCAGGCCTTCGATCAGGTAGTGCGGGTTGAACGCGACGGTGATGTCTTCGCCGGTGAGCTGAGCTTCGAGCTCTTCGGAGGCCTGCGCATCTTCGCCGGTGCCGGCGTCGAGGTGCAGCTGGCCCTGGGTAAAAGCGAGCCGGACCGGGGTGTTGCGTTCCGCCACGAGCGAGACGCGGCGCACGGCCTCGACAAGTTCCGATGTCTGCACAGTCGCGTGGATGGGCGTGGACTCGGGGAACAGTGAGCGGATCTTGGGGTAGTCGCCGTCAACCAGGAGTGACGTCGTCGTACGTCCGCCGCTCTCAAATCCGATGAGCCTGCTGTCGTCATCGGCAAGGGCGAGGTTGATGTCGCCGCTGCCGCCAAGGGTCTTGGCTACTTCGTTGAGGGTCTTGGCCTTGACCAGGGCGCTGGTTGAGATGCCCGGGGTGACGGGCTTCCACGGGAGTTCGCGCATCGCCAGGCGGTAGCGGTCGGTGGCCAGCAGCGTGATGAGGTCGTCCTCGATCTCCATTCGGACGCCGGTGAGGATCGGCAGGGTGTCGTCCTTGCTCGCCGCGATGATCACCTGGGAGACAGCCTGGGCAAAGGAGTCGCCCGGGACCGTGCCGCTGATCGGGGGCAGTGCTGGCAGGGGCGGGTATTCAGCTTCCGGCATGGTGGCCAGGTGGAAGCTGCTTCGGCGGCAGGTGAGGGTGACTTTGTTGCCGTCGGTTTCGATGTCGACCGGTGCGGACGGAAGGCTGCGGCAAATGTCGGCAAGGAGGCGTCCCGAGACCAGGATGGTGCCTTCGGTTGTGATGTCAGCTGCGATTTCAAGCCTCGCTGACGTTTCGTAATCGAAGCTCGACAGGCTGACCGTACCGGCTTCAGCCTTGAGAAGCAGGCCGGAAAGTACGGGTACCGGCGGCCGCGGAGACAACGACCGGGCGGTCCAGGTCACGGCTTCTGCCAGGACGTCCCGTTCGACTCTGAACTTCACGGAAGGGTGCCGCCTTTCATTGCTGCTGTCATCGCTGGTGGCCGGGCCACCGGCCCGGCTGGGAATCACAAAAGATGTCCAGGACGGACACACTGCAGACAGCTTAGCCGCAAGAAGTGTGATTCTCCCATCCCCGGGTTACATCCGTGTGGTTCGCTCCGCCCGGCCCGGTGCCGGTTTCCGGCCAGGGCCGGGACGGTCCTTGGCGGTGTGCGGGGTCCGGAGCGAAGTTGTTATTTGAGGGAATTTCATTTTCTAGGGATTAGTAGTGTTAATAACTGCTGTGGATACTGTGGATAACCCTGTTTGGCGGTGCGATTCCGGGGTTAAGCCCTGTTCATGGACTGTGGGTGGAGCAGGTTTTAAACAGGGTGTGGATGGGGATAACATTTGTTGCCGATCCGCTGATCCACAGATGCCTTAAGGGTTTTAAGCCCATTAACCGCGGTTGTCCCCTTAACTATCCACAGGCTTGTCCACAGGTGCCTGTTAATAAGGTAAGAGTGCGCGGACGGACTGCCTAGGAATTGCGCTGCTGCTGCTTGATCCGGTTGGTCAGCTCGGTCACCTGGTTGTAGATCACCCGGCGCTCGGCCATCAGTTCGCGGATCTTGCGGTCCGCGTGGATGACCGTGGTGTGGTCGCGGCCGCCGAGCTCCTGGCCGATCTTGGGAAGGGACATGTCCGTGAGCTCACGGCACAGGTACATGGCGATCTGCCGGGCCGTCACCAAAGTCCTGGTCCGCGACTTGCTGCAAAGCTCCTCCATGCTGAGCTTGAAGTAGTCGGCAGTCTGGGTCAGGATCTGCGCGGAGGTGATCTCCTGGGCCCCATCATCGGTGATGAGGTCCTTGAGTACCATCTCGGCCAGGGCAACGTCGACGGGCTGGCGGTTCAGGCTGGCGAAGGCCGTGACGCGGATCAGGGCCCCCTCGAGTTCGCGGATGTTGCTCGAGATCTTCGAAGCGATGTATTCCAGGGCATCGTCCGGTGCGGAGAGGCCCTCGCTGAGGGCCTTCTTCCGGAGGATCGCGATCCGGGTTTCGAGTTCCGGCGGCTGGATGTCGGTCAGCAGGCCCCATTCGAACCGTGACTTCATCCGGTCCTCGAAACCAGCGAGCAACTTGGGCGGCTGGTCGGAAGTGATGACCACCTGCTTGTTGTTGTTGTGCAGGGCGTTGAACGTGTGGAAGAACTCCTCCAGCGTCCGGTCCTTGCCGGCCAGGAACTGGATGTCATCGATCAGCAGGACGTCCACGTTGCGGTAGGTCGTCTTGAAGCTGGTGCCTTCATCGTCGCGGATCGAGTTGATGAAGTCGTTGGTGAATTCTTCTGAGTTGACGTAACGGACCCGGATCCCGCTGTAGAGCCGGCGGGCGTAATGGCCGATCGCGTGGAGCAGGTGGGTTTTGCCCAGTCCGGAATCACCGTAGATGAAGAGGGGGTTGTAGGCCTTGGCCGGAGCTTCGGCGACGGCGACGGCCGCTGCGTGGGCGAAGCGGTTGGAAGAACCGATCACAAAGGTGTCGAACACATACTTTGGATTCAGCCGGCCGAATTCGTGCGAGGTGCTTGGCAGCATCGGCTGCGGCTTCAGTTCCACCGAGGGATCGGCCACCAGGGACAGCTCGACGGCGGGTTCCGGTTCCGTGTGGAGCGGTACCAGATCGGTGTCGACGTCGATCGCACAACGGATTTCGTCGGAAAAAACGTTCCGGAGGGCGTCGTCGAGGGCTTCCTTCACCTGCGTCTGGAGCACCTCGCGGGTGAGTTCGTTGGGCACGGCGACCAGAAGGGTGGAACCGATGAGGCCCTGGGCCTGGGCGAGGATGACGAAGCCACGCTGTCGGGGTGAGACACGGTGGTCATTCTCCAGCAGGCTCACTACCCGCCGCCAGGAACTTCCGACAGTGTTGGCTTGGTTGGCTTCGTCTACTGTCATCAATCAGTTCCTCAAACTTGCTTGCCTGCATTACCTGCAGCCACAAGTCCCGAACCAGTGCGCTGGCCCCGGCTTAATCCACAGGGTTATGCACAGTCCGTGGATAATCGGCTACTGGGACACTCTAGGCGATGAAAAGTCCAGAAGATAGCTGGGTTCTGTCCTGTGGATAATCACACTGGTGTAGTTCGAAAACGGGGTGCGTGACGCACTTCATCCACAGGCTGGGGCGGCGGTTAGCCATAGCTGGGGAAAGTCTGCGGCGCGACCCCCGGTTTGACTCCGGAGGGCAGCAAGCCCTAACGTTGTGAAGTCCCATGTGTACGCTTTTCGCCTCTTTTGTTTCTCTCCCGACGCCCTGCGTCTTGCGAGTCGAGGGAAGCGGCACATACAAAACTTAGCGTCGACCAGTTCTTCCCCTTGATCGGGTGGGCGCACCTTTGATCCCACTGGAGTAACTAACGTGAGCAAGCGGACTTTTCAGCCGAATAACCGCCGTCGAGCCAAGAAGCACGGCTTCCGCCTTCGTATGCGTACCCGTGCCGGCCGTGCCATCCTGGCAGCCCGTCGTGGCAAGGGTCGCACCGAGCTGTCGGCCTAAATAACTGACTCGTCGGTCTACATCCCTGTGCGAGTTTAAAGGTGCTGGCCACCCGCAACCGTCTGAGGACATCAACCGATTTTTCAACAACTGTACGTTCCGGTGTCCGCAATGGACGCCGGAACGTAGTGTTATATACGGCAGCCCTGGCTGCCAATGAACCAAGCCGGATCGGATTCATCGTTTCCAAGAGTGTCGGGAACGCTGTTGTCAGGAACCTCGTTAAGAGGAGACTGAGAGAAGTCGGTGCCTTGTCGTTGCAGAAATACGGCAGCGGGTTCGCGATCGTGGTCCGGGCCCTGCCCGCTGCGTCGGGGGCCAGCTGGGACCAGCTGCGATCGGACTATGACGCCGCCCTTGAAAGCAACATGAAACGGCTGGGCAGCCGCCTTCCTAAGGCTGCTTCTTCAGTTTCTTACGAGACAACACAGGAAGGGACCCCGCGTGCGTAACTTAACTGCCGCCGTCGTCCCTCCTGCAAAATCCGCAGCCGTATGGCTGGGTCGGGCAGTCTGGAACTTGCCCCGCAATATCCTTATCCTGCTGCTTCTGGCGTACCGCAAGGCGATCTCACCGCTGTACGGCCAGGTTTGCCGCTTCTTTCCCAGCTGCTCGGCCTACGCCCTTGAGGCGGTTACGGTCCACGGCGCGGTGAAGGGAAGCTGGCTGGCTGCCAAGCGTCTGTTGCGCTGCCATCCCTGGAATGCCGGTGGTGTGGACCATGTCCCCGCCGGTAAATACGAGTGGCCCGCAGACCGCACCCCCACAATTGTTGTGTTGAACAATCCGGACAAGTACCTGGCTGCTCAGACTGATGGAGAAGGCCGCTCTGCGGCCTGACGAATAGGGATATCGTATGGATTTCTTTGAAACAATCATGTTTCCGTTCAAGTGGCTTGTGTCCGCCATCATGGTGGTCTTCCACGATGGCCTGAGCGCCATCGGCATGCCCGCCGCCAATGGCTGGACGTGGACCCTGTCCATCATCGGCCTGGTGCTGGTGATCCGTGCGGCTCTGATTCCCGTGTTCGTCAAGCAGATCAAGGCCCAGCGCGGCATGCAGCTGCTGCAGCCGGATCTGAAGAAGCTGCAGGACAAGTACAAGGGCAAGACCGACCAGCTGTCCCGCCAGGCCATGGCCCAGGAACAGATGGCCATGTACAAAAAGCATGGCACCAACCCCTTCTCCGCGTGCCTGCCCATGCTGATCCAGATGCCCTTCTTCTTCGCCCTGTTCCAGGTCCTCTCCGGGATTACGACGGCGGCGACCGGCGGGAAGAGCATCGGCGCGATGAGCCACGAGCAAGTGGTCCAGTTCGATGAGTCCAGCATCTTCGGGGCCCCGCTCTCCGCCACCCTGCTGCACGGCACACCCGAGGGCGGCAACGTGGTGGCCGTGTGGATCCTGTCGATCGTGATGATCCTGGCTATGACGGCCTCGCAGTTCATCACGCAGAAGCAGATCATGGCCAAGAACATGTCCGAAGAGGCCATGGCCAGCCCGTTCATGAAGCAGCAGAAGATGATGCTCTACGTCCTGCCGATCGTCTTCGGTGTGGGTGGCATCAACTTCCCCATCGGCGTCCTGATCTACTGGACCACCACCAACCTCTGGACCATGGCGCAGCAGTTCTTCGTGATCCGCCGCATGCCGACGCCGGGATCCCCCGCCGCCAAGGCCCTGGCCGAGCGCCGTGCCGCAAAGGGGCTGCCGGCCCTGCCCCTGACGGGCGCCAAGAAGGCCGAAGCAGCTGCCGCTGAAGCCGCGGCCGCTGAGGCCCTGGTGGCCAAGAGCCAGCGCGTCCAGCCACAACGTAAGAACAGGAAGAGGAAGTAATGTCCGCCGAGAGTACCGCACACGCTATTTCCGCTGAAGCCATCGACGAGCAGGACGACGCCTTGAACGCAGTCCAGGACACCGATCAGACCACCGATGAAGGTGCCGAAGATTCCGAGGGTGCCGAGGGCAAGGGAATCTCCGCGAGCCGTCTGGAAGAAGAAGGCGACGTCGCGGCGGACTACCTTGAGGAATTGCTGGACATCGCCGACATTGACGGCGACATCGACATTGAAGTCCGCAACGGACGTACCTACATTTCTATCGTCGCTGAGGAAAAATCGGCCGGGCTGGAGAACCTGGTTGGCAAGGACGGCGAAGTACTCGAAGCCCTTCAGGAACTGACCCGGCTCGCCGTGCTGTCGGCGACCGAAAACCGGTCCCGGCTGGTGCTGGACATCAACGGCTACCGTTCGGAGCGCGCCGGCGAGCTGCAGAAGATTGCAGAAGACGCCGTCGCTTCCGTGAAGAAGTCCGGTGAAACCGTGGCCTTGGCCCCGATGAGCGCCTATGAGCGCAAGATTGTGCACGACGCCGTCGCTGACCTGGGCCTCATCAGCGAGTCCGAGGGCGAAGGCGCCGACCGCCATATCGTCGTCTCCGCCGACTGAACGTGCCGGTGGATAGCTTGATGGTTGACATTACCGAGGCTGAACTGCGGGCAGCACAGGCGATCTTTGGTGACCGCCTGGACCTCGCAAAGCGCTACGTGGAGCACCTCGCCACGTCCGGGACGGAGCGGGGCCTCATCGGCCCCCGTGAGGTACCCCGGCTGTGGAGCCGGCACGTGCTGAACTGCGCCGTGATTGAGAGCCAGATTGCCGAGGGAAGCCATGTGGCCGACGTTGGCAGCGGCGCCGGACTGCCGGGCCTGTGCCTGGCCATAGCCCGGCCGGATCTGGAACTGACTCTGATCGAACCCCTTGAGCGCCGCGTCATCTGGCTCCAGGAAGTCGTGGACGACCTCGGCCTGGACAACGTGACGATTATGCGCACCCGCGCGGAACTTGCGGTGGGGATGGTGAACGCCGACGTCGTCACCGCCCGCGCCGTGTCAGCACTGTCCAACCTGGCCGGACTCACCATTCCGCTGCTGGCGGGCAAGGGCGAAGTGGTCGCCATTAAGGGACGCAGCGCCGGCGAGGAAATTGAAAAAGCCGCCAAGGTGATCCGGAAGCTCGGCGGCACCCAGACCTCCGTTGTACTGGTGGGTGAGGACCTCCTCGACGAACCCACAACCGTTGTCCGAATCGTTGTGAATAAGCCTCAAAAGATCGCCTAGCATCAGCCCGGTGCCCTCGGTCTCCTTGGGTAAGAGGTTAGGCTAGTAACCGGCAGCAAGAGCCGAACGAGAGTGAGTGTGTCACAGTGACCAGTAGCGAAGCCTCCACACAACGGATTCCCCCGTTCGTGTCCCTGGGGTCCGCACGGGCCTTTGTTGCGCCCGCAGTCGCACACGATTACTCCGGAAATCGCACGGCTTCAGTTGCAAAGACCACCGGAATGGCGAGTGTTTCACGTGAAACATCCGTAGTCTCCAGTGGAAATGTCCTCGACTCCATCGATGATTCCAGCCCGATTGCCCGTGAGCTCGCCCATGAGAACAAGCGGCGCGAGCGTCTCCTGGGACGCGAACTTCCGAAGCCGGAGAAGACCCGGATCTTCACCGTCTCGAACCAGAAGGGCGGGGTCGGCAAGACCACCACAACCGTCAACATCGCTGCCGCCCTGGCTGCTGCGGGGCTGAACGTGCTGGTCATCGACATCGATCCCCAGGGGAACGCCTCGACAGCGCTCGGAATTGAACACCACGCCGACGTTGACAGCATCTACGACGTGCTCATCAACGACATCCCGTTGCAGGACGTTGTGGCACCTTGCCCGGACATCGATAAGCTGATCTGTGCACCCGCCACCATCCACCTTGCGGGCGCGGAGATTGAGCTGGTCAGCCTTGTTGCCCGCGAGCAGCGCCTCCGCCGTGCGATTGACGTGTACTCCAAGGAACGGGCGAAGAACGGTGAGGAGCGGCTGGACTACATCTTCATCGACTGCCCGCCGAGCCTGGGCCTGCTGACCGTCAACGCGTTCTGCGCAGCCAACGAGGTGCTCATTCCGATTCAGTGCGAGTACTATGCGCTGGAGGGACTGAGCCAGCTGCTGAAGAACATCGAAATGATCCAGAAGCACTTGAATGCGGATCTGGTCGTTTCCACCATCCTGCTGACCATGTACGATGGCCGCACCAATCTCGCTGCCCAGGTGGCAGCTGAGGTGCGCGAGCACTTCCCGGAGCAGGTGCTCGGCGCTGTGGTCCCCCGATCGGTCCGTATTTCAGAAGCTCCCAGCTACCAGCAAACCGTGATGACCTACGATCCCTCATCCAGCGGGGCCCTGTCCTACCTGGAAGCCGCAGCCGAAATCGCGGAACGTTAGAATCTTTTCAAGAATTGCACTAGCTAGAGTCCGGTGATGCCTGGCTCTTCCAATGGAGGGATTTATCCATGAGCGATAAGCGACGCGGCCTCGGCCGTGGACTTGGGGCACTCATTCCAAGTTCCGCCGCGGCTTCCGGCAACGGTTCAGCGCCGTCCCGTCCCGTGGATCTTTTCTTTCCTGAAGCCCGCAAGCGGACACCGGCCCCCGAGGTAGCCGAAGACACCACAGTTGTGCCCGACGAGGAAGCAGCTGCAGCGTCGCAGACACTCTCCCCAACAGCGGCTGGGACCAATTCCAGCGCGCCGGATACGAAAACCGTTCCCGCGGCCAAGAAGGCGACGGCACGGAAGGCCCCCGCTGCGGCGGCCAAGCCGGCCGTGAAGAAGGCGCCCGGGACAGCATCGGTTTCCGGCGTTGAAGATCAGGGTGTGGAACTCGTTGACGTGCCTGGAGTCCGCTTTGCGGAAATCCCGGTCACTGACATCCACCCCAACCGCAAGCAGCCGCGTTCCGTCTTCGATGAGGACGACATGGCGGAGCTGGTGCACTCCGTCCGGGAAATTGGCGTCCTCCAGCCAATTGTTGTCCGTACTTCAACCGAAGAGGGTGGAGAACCCTACGAGCTCGTCATGGGCGAGCGTCGGTGGCGGGCAGTGCAGGCCGCGGGCCTCGAAACTATTCCTGCCATTGTCCGGGACACCACCGATGATGACCTCCTCCGCGACGCACTGTTGGAAAACCTGCACCGGAGCCAGCTGAACCCGCTCGAAGAGGCGGCCGCGTACCAGCAGCTGCTGGAGGACTTCGGCACCACCCATGAACAACTGGCCGACCGCATCGGACGTTCGCGCCCGCAGGTGTCCAATACCCTCCGGCTGCTCAAGCTTCCGCCGCTGGTTCAGCGCCGGGTTGCTGCGGGCGTCATCTCTGCCGGCCACGCGCGTGCGCTGCTTGCGCTTCCGGATGCCGCCGCGATGGAACGCCTCGCCCAGAAGATTGTTGCCGAAGGCATGTCGGTCCGTGCGACGGAAGAGGCCGTGACCCTCTACCAGAATCCGGCTTCGACACCAAAGAACAACATTCCGCGTCCTGGCGCACGGCACGAGCGCCTGGACTATTTGGCGTCATCGCTCTCGGACCGGCTCGATACCAATGTCAAGATCTCCCTCGGTGCGCGCAAGGGCCGTGTGAGTATCGAGTTCGCAAGCGTGGAGGACCTCAACCGCATTATGGATGTCCTCACGCCCGGTGCTCCGAGCTAGCTTAGAACCGCACTCCGAAGGGATCCGTTTCACGTGAAACGGGTCCCTTTGTTGTTGGTCGCGACACCAATTGTTGGTTGTTGTAGTCTCCGCAGCGGTGGTTCTGGAGTCTGTTTCTGACTTTCTACCGCCCTCCCGAGGTATCTGATTGCGGCTTCCGGGCTACATTTCCCGCCCAAACGAAGCTCGGTCTTCGGACAGGACCGGCGCCTTCGCATATTTTGATCGGTGGCGGGTTTCACGTGAAACATCAAGTCATGCTTGATGGGCCCTAGGAAGCCGTTGCATTGTGCGGAAGACCGCTGAGTTATCGGCCAGGCCGACAGGCAACCCCCTACTCCGCGCGAGGATTTTCGCACCCACCCACCTGTCACGGATCTGGAAGTGTGTGGATCCGGTCTGGCCCGAGTACGGGCTGCTGACCCTTGGTGGGTGCGAACTCAGCGGCTGTTCTCCAGTTGACGGTGGCGCGCTGGACTTCAGAAGGGTACGGACAGTGGAATCAACTTCGGCCCTGAGGCGGAGTGATCCGTCGACGTCTTCGATGGAGTGATCCACTCGCAATGATGACCCGAAAGTGCTTCCTCAGACTCTGTGTGGACGCAGTCTCGTGTTTCACGTGAAACATGCAGGGGTGGTTGCGATACAGGTGGCGCACTGGCGGGATAGGCGGAGAAACAGTAGGCGGGATCGGGTTCGTCGCGCCGTCAGCCCGGAAATGGGCCACAGGCCCCTACGCGGGCTATAGGCAGGCAAGGCCAGCCCCGGCTTCATCAGGGACGCTGCAGGACGCCTAGCGGTTCCCCGGCGCCCTACACGGGGCACAGGAGCGTGCTGGTGTCCCGCGGCATAGCGCGTTGGTGTCGCCACGGCGAGGTCTCCCCCGGTAGCCGGACAGGCTCCGTCTGCCGACCAGATCGCAGTAAAACCCGGACGACATCCTCCAATACTGATGCCGTCGGCTCCTGAGAATTCCGCCAGCCCGTTGGACACCCCAGACATGCGCTCCGCGGGCCCGCCATCGGTGTGAGCCATCTTCAACGGGGAGACGGGTCAGTCACGTGGAGGGCAATTCACCAGGGCACCGGCCGATGGTGAGTGTGTGGGGACCGCCGGCGACTGGCGAACCGGCGGGCAGCCGACTGGTGATCGTTGTTGTGCGGTGCAGGAACCAGCTGTGCCGTCGCAGCGGCAGCGCCAGTGCGACTCCACGGTACCGGTCTCGAAAAGGAGGGTACGGGACGCCCGAACTGCAGCCCTTCCCTCGTGCGGGGGAATGGCCACATGGTGAACCTGCAGGAGAGGGAAGACTCCCACCGGGTGATTGCTGTCGCCCCTTAAAGACGATTTCACATGATCGGAAGGTTCCTCGCGTGGCCGGCACTGTTCCGGCTCGGGGGGTGCCTTACGGATTCCGGCACTGATGGCTGCACGCGTCCACACCGCCCCTGGCCGGATGAGGTCAAGAGGAGTGACAAAGTACCAGCTGGCTGGCTGGCGGGCCGGTCTGTCAGGTTTGGCAGGTATGACGGGATCGCCTGTTCTGGCGGGTTTGACGGGATCGCCTGTTCTGGCGGGACCGGAAGATGGCGAGTGCCATTGGCTACTCCCCAGCAAATCCCTTTCCGGCGCGGCGGGTGCACGCCTGCGCCGGAGGATACGGTCGCCCTTCACTGGCTTGAAGGCTGCGTCGATAGCCGCCTGGGCCCGGACCAGTATGTCCAACGGTGGCGGGAGCGGCAGTAGGTTGTGGCCTTTGACAACGGTGGATATCCCGGTGGAAAAGCCTGTGGATAACTTTGTGGATTACCCGGAGGTTGGGTGTGGGTGTCGCACGTGGCGACGCTGCTCCACGGGCGCCGAAGGAGAGTCCGCAATAGGGGTGCCTTCGGCTAGTCAGACGTGTTTCACGTGAAACATTCACAGGCCTCGAAGCCTGACCTCATTCACGCCCTGCTGTGCTTCAAAAATCCCCCACTGATGGTTAATTTTCTGCGGTATTCCGCACTTTGCCGTGTGCAGTTTCGCTGTGACGATGCCCGGTCGTGAACGCGCATCGATGGGATCGGATGTGTCACGGCCGCTCGTTCGTCGACGAGATGGAAGCGACGGTTCGGCCCACTGGTAAGGGACGGATGGTGAGATTGTGATCAAGGCCTCGCTGCCTGTGGATAACTGTGTGAATAAGTTCTGTGGAGAACTCAGTGGGAATCCGCCCCGTTTCACTTTTGAATGGCATCAAGAGGCGATTCAGGATCTCATCGGCCTACCCAGAACAGTCCTTCGGATCCCCAAATTCACGACTGCCCTCGGGCCAATCCGTTCACAGTTGTCGTTCCCCCGGGCAGGGCAGGCGGCACTTGCTTAGAGCTTTGAGGAGCCGTATCACTTGGATCTCGGGCCGTGAGATGCCGCCACAGCAGTCGTCAGCGCCTGTCGGGCGCCGCGCCTGGAGATTCATGCCGGCGGTGAAAGTGTAGCCCGGGGTCTCTCCACCTCCGCGATAGAGGAAGCCACGGCGGGCCAGGTAGCGGCCGTCCCACCACATCTTCTGGATACGTAACGTGGCTTCTGCCTGGCACGATCTTGCCTGCTCCCCCATCTGGGTCACCAAGGCTGACGAGCGCATTCGTCTTCCGCTCCCCTCTGGCCGGACGCGAGCAGAGGATTCCAGTGAGGTGGCCACCGTCGCGGGCAAGGCGGCTAGGTTGCCCTTCCTCCGTGCCCAGCCAAGTGAACACCTCCGGACTCCAGGTTCCGCTGCGTCCTTGTGGAGAATGGGGTGTCGGGTGCTGGTGTGCCAAGCCCGGCTCCTGGGGCCAGTGCCAGCAAGACGTAAGCATAGGTTAGTGGTGGGGGCGGCAGGCGCTATGCGGCACCGGAAGTGCAGACGTGCCCAATATCTGACCAATCATTTCGACGCAATCACTTCGACCCAACCATTACAGTCCGAGCTCCGCGGTCCTTCCTAGCCTTCCTATTGCTTCTTCCCGGGAAAGGTAGCCGCTGTTCTCGGGACGGACGGCGTCCGCGGTTGTTCCCAGTCGCAAGCATGGGCAGCGGCTAGCGGCGGCCGAGCCAGCACAGTGGAGAATTCTCACTATTGGTGATGCCCGAGACAATAGGATGCGTTGTGTTTCACGTGAAACAGCGAAGTCTTGTGAGTATTCTCGTGGCTGCAGCTGGCGCAGGAAGCCCCGTCCTGCGGGGTAATCGCCGTCGCTCAACGGACGCGTAGGGCTTCCCTCGATGTGGGAAGGCAGTATGAATCAAGCTGAGATGCCTCCCATGTGGCCTATGGGGGTGTGGTTCGGATGAACGGAAGTTCCGGTGTTCCCAGGCGCCGGGTAGCAGGCAACAGGATTGAGGCTTCAGGCACGTTGATCCGCCCTGGACGCCGCCAGTTTAGGCACGTAGTCAGTAAACGACAGTGGTCTATCGAATGCAGTCTATCTTCGCTGCGAACAGACCAGCCGATACAGCCGAGGGTACCCCGCCGCACAGTGTTTCACGTGAAACATTCCCCAGGGTGGAATCACCAGTACGTCAGACCCGAAGCATCTCCACGCTAACCGCCATGCCTGAAGAGGCGCGACCGCGGAGGTCTGTAGCGTTCGCCCCAGGGTCGGCGCGATCGCGGGAGTTGGCTTGTCTGACGGCCCACGGATGTTTCACGTGGAACACACCCGAACGCCGCAGGTTCTCTCAGGCGACTCCCCCGGCCGGTATGGCGGTACAGCCGTTCGGGCATAGGCAATCTGACTGGGGAAGGTGAAACTTCCATGCCGCACGGCCTCAGTTCCACATCCCGCGACTGTCGCTAGGCATCCGCTTCACCATTCTGTAAATGCGGAGGTACAAATCGGCGGTCCGGGCGCAATCCCCAATTTCAGTGATGCACGGGATCGCCGGGCGCCACGCCTGCGTGGGGGCCGCTGGTGCGACGGGGGCTGCCTGCCGCGACAGCACAGACTCCGGTTCCGTGCGGGCGACGCGAAATGAGCTGAGACCGGGTTCGTTCGGTGCCCAAATACGCCGGGGTATGGCAAGGGAACGCACCCACCAGACCATCCGGGAAGAGGGCCGCTGGCGGTGCCGTGTTTGGCGAGACTCTACGGTCGGCTTTGGAAGGAGACGGCGCAACCCTCCCAGCCACAATGTTTCACGTGAAACACCGGACCCAATGCTCCACGTTCTGTGAACAGCGACTATGTGGCGGCGGGCTATTCCGCCTAGCGCAGGCCCTACGTGATGTTTCACGTGAAACAAGGCTTCGACGCTCGGCACACCATGCTGCTGCTCAGCCCATAGAGAGCGGACCCCTACCCGCTGAGGGATAGATCCATCGATTCCGCGGCGCGATGTTCAGGCAACCCGACCCCAATAAACAATACGCAAAGGTTGTATGCGCGTGAAAATGTAGGGTCATCGGGTCACTGAGCCTCCCCTTCCAAGCCAAGGTGACAGATAGCTTCAGTTGGTACCGCTGGTCTGGATGGTTGGTACCGGCATTCCGGGAACTTGGTACCGGCCCTCCGCATGTCCGCTCGGGGCCGGCACCACGTCCTGGGT
>NZ_JBVAYV010000022.1:0-69688 GCF_055412805.1 Pseudarthrobacter kochi | reverse complement strand
ACAATAAATTGGTATCAACAAACTTGGCACACTATTGAGTTCTCAAACAACAGACACACCCGGCACCACCACAACCAAGGGCCGTGGATCGCTCCGGAGCAACTTATCAAAGTTACCGGGCCGCTTCACCCTTGTCAAATCGTCATCCCGACCCAGTCTCGCCGTGAGGCTTCTGGGTCTTGGTGGCGGATCAACTCCGGGGAGCAGCGCGGAAATAAACTCTACCACCAGTTTGCCCTGGTGACAAAGAGGGCCCCGAGCGGCCTCCCGCAGGATCGCAAAAAGCCCGGAATCACGCGGATTCCGGGCTCTTCGACGAGGCTCAGCCAGTCCGTTTCCGGGCTGGCAGTCCCGGCGTCAGTTCACTGGTTTGAAGAATGCGGCGCCTAACGGAGGCAACGTGACGGTGAGGGTGGCCGGCTGGCCGTCGATGTCAACGTCGGCCGCCGTCAGGGTGCCGCCGTTCAGGACTCCGGAACCGCCGTACGTCTCGGCGTCGGTGTTCAGCACTTCGCGCCACTCCCCCGGCGAAGGAACGCCGAGATGGAAGTCCGTGTGCGGGGCCCCTGAGAAGTTGAACGCGCAGACCAGGGGGTTGCCCGCGGCGTCCCGGCGGATGAAGGTCAGGACGTTGCGGTTTGAGTCCCCGCCGTTGATCCACTGGAAGCCGGCGGGGTCGTTGTCCTGTTCGTAAAGGGCCTCGGTGGAGCTGTACAGCTCGTTGAGGTCTTTGGTCAGGAGCTGGATCCCGCGGTGCGCCGGAATTTCCGCCAGCCACCAGTCGAGGCCGTGCTGTTCGGACCATTCCGCCTCCTGGCCGAATTCCGTGCCCATGAAGATCAGCTGCTTGCCAGGGTGCGCCCACTGGTAGCCGAGGAAGGCGCGCAGGTTGGCCAGCTGCTGCCAGCGGTCGCCCGGCATCTTGCGCAGCATCGACCCCTTGCCGTGCACAACCTCGTCGTGGCTGATCGGCAGGAGGAAGTTCTCCGTGTAGGCGTAGACCATGGAGAAGGTGATGGTGCCGTGGTGCCACCGCCGGTTGAACGGATCCTCGGCCATGTACTTGAGCGAGTCGTGCATCCAGCCCATGTTCCACTTGATGCCGAAGCCCAGGCCGCCCTGGCTCGTGGGCGCCGTGACACCCGGGAACGCGGTGGATTCCTCCGCGATCATGACCGCACCCGGGTGGGTCTTGTAAACCGTGGCGTTGACCTCCTGCAGGAAGGAGATGGCCTCCAGGTTTTCCCGTCCACCGAACCGGTTCGGCTTCCACTGCCCCTCCTCACGGGAGTAGTCGAGGTAAAGCATCGAGGCGACGGCGTCCACGCGCAAGCCGTCGATGTGGAATTCATCGAGCCAGTAGAGCGCATTCGCGACCAGGAAGTTACGGACTTCGCTGCGGCCGAAGTCGAAGATGAGCGTTCCCCAGTCGGGGTGTTCGCCCAGGTTCGGGTCGGCGTGCTCGTACAGGGTTTCGCCGTCGAACTTTGCCAGCGCCCACTCATCCTTGGGGAAGTGGGCCGGCACCCAGTCCAGGAGCACGCCGATGCCGGCCTGGTGAAGTTCATCCACAAGGTACCGGAATTCGTCGGGGTGGCCGAAGCGCGACGTCGGGGCAAAGTAGGAGGTGACCTGGTAGCCCCAGGATCCGCCGAACGGGTGCTCTGCCACCGGCATGAATTCCACATGCGTGAAGCCAAGCCACTTGACGTAGTCGACCAGTTCCTTGGCCAGCTCCCGGTAGCTGAGCCCGACCCGCCAGGAGCCGAGGTGCACTTCGTAGACACTCATCGGCGAGTTGTGCGGATCCCGTCCGGCCCGGGCTTCCATCCACTCTGCGTCCTTGAAGGCGTAAGCGGGCTCCACGACCCGCGACGCCGTCAGCGGCGGAACCTCCGTGCCAAAGGCCAGCGGATCCGCTTTCTCCACCCAATAGCCGGGCTTGGTCCGGATCTCAAACTTGTAGCACGCCCCTGCTATAACGCCGGGGATAAAGACTTCCCAGACGCCGGACGAGCCGAGGGAACGCATCGAGTGCTGCCGGCCGTCCCAGCCGTTGAAGTCGCCCTTGACGCGGACTGCCTGGGCATTGGGCGCCCACACTGCGAAGGACACGCCGTCGACGTCGCCGAGGCCGGACTTGTAATGCTGGACGTGCGCGCCGAGCACATCCCAGAGGCGCTCGTGGCGGCCCTCGCCGATCAGGTGCAGGTCGAGTTCGCCGATGGTGGGCAGGTAGCGGTAGGGGTCGTCGGCCGGCTCCGGCGGCTGGCCCTCGTAGGTCACTTCCAGCCGGTAGTCGGGGACATGGCCCGACTCCAGCGGCTCCAGCACGGCAACCCATACCCCGCCGGACTCGTGCGTCATCGGGAAGGTCCCGGCAGCGGTCACCACGGAGACGGCTTCGGCGAGGTGCTTGACCGTGCGGATGGTGACGTGGCCGTGGTCGTCGAGGTGGGCGCCCAGGACCGAGTGTGGAGCGTGGTGTTCGCCGGCGGCGACCCTTGCAAGAGTGTCCGGGTCCACCGGCAGTGGGTTTCCGGGACGATCGATACGTGCTGAACCTGTCATTGTGATACCTTCCGCTGCGGCTTCGGCGGGGACGCCGGAGCCTGTACTGCCGAGGAGACGACGTGATGCGTGGACCGGTATGGAGAGCCAGTCCGGCCTGTTCCGTAGTTCGTAAATGACTTCATACAGGGCTTTATCGAGCCACAACGCCACAAAGAGGGGCGCATCGCGGTCAATGCTGCCGGGGATGACTTCCGCGTAGCCGGCCAGGAATGCCTCGGCGCAGTCGTCCACCCAGGTTTCCGGAACGTCCGCTGCGGGTTGCTCGCGCACTGCCGCGCCGGCGGCATAGTCAAAGGACCTGAGCATTCCGACGACGTCGCGCAGCGGGACATCCGGGAAATTGCGTTCGGAGATCGGCCGGAGCGGCTCCCCCTCGAAGTCGAGGATGGCCCAGCGCGGCGCCAGGCCGGGACCGCCGGGAACCTGGAGGATCTGGCCCAGGTGGAGATCGCCGTGGATCCGTTGCAGGGTCCCGGCGCTGCTGCCTTCGAGTCGCTCCATGAGCCTGTCCAGCGCTTCACCGTAGGGTCCGACGGCGGCCCCGGCCTGCGCCCAGGACTGCCGCACGCGCTCGGCTACGCCGGGCGCGATGTCGCGTCCGGGAACTGATTCGGAGGCGACGCCGAGAGCCTCGGCCAGCCGGCGGTGCACGGTGGCGGTGGCGGCGCCGAGCGCGTGTGCCTCGGCGGTGAAATCCCGGCCGCCGCTCGCCGCGTCGACCGCCAGCCGCCAGGCGTCCAGGCCGCCGGCGAGGAACTCGTGCGCCACGGCGAGTTCGCCGAGCGCGGCGCCGGGGCCGTGCCCGGACGGCGGTTCCCACTCGCCGGTGACCCAGCCAAGGGTGGCCGGCACTTCAACGGTGTGTCCTGCGGTCAGGGCGGCACCGACTTCCACTTCCGGGTTCTGGCCTTCGGAGAGCACACGGAAGAACTTCAGGATCGCTGCGGATTTGCCGTCGTCGACGATCACGGAACTGTTGGACTGCTCCCCGGAGAGGACTTTCACGACGCCGGTGGCCCGGGGCATGCGGCGGCCGGACTCAACGAGGTGGCCGGTGGCGTTCCCGGTGGGGGTGGTGCCGCCGTCGCGTATCAGTTCCAGCCACGCCGAGATGAACGCCGGGTCGTGGACGCCGTCGTAGATCCAGAGACCGCCGGGGGCACCGGCGGTTCCGCTGACGGGCCCAGGTCCGGAAATCTGCCCGATCAGCGCTCCATCAGCCCCGGCCAGGGGCGAGCTGCGGATGCTGAGCGGGACCTGGACGACGTCGGTGCGGGAGCCATCCGGCGTCGGGTAGCTCACGGCAAGCAGCAGTACCTCGAGCCCGGCCATGGCGGCATCGCTGCCAGGACCGCCGCCGAGGCGCAGTCCGCCGGCGGGTTCGAAGCTGAACTCCGCGCTCTTGACGGGGAACCAGCGCTGGCGCGGTAGCCAGTCGCCGAGCAGTCCGCTCAGGGCCGGGGTAAGGGTGGGTCGGGTCATGTCAGCCTTCGATGGACAGGATGGGCATGGCCTGGGTGTAGGGCGATGACGGGTTGGAGGCAGCCGAGCGGATCCGCAGCCAGAAGAAGTCGTGGCTGCCCAGGGTCAGCGTCAGGGTTCCGTCCTCGGAAATCGCCGGGAACGCCTGGCCGCCGAACACGTCCCGGAGGCCGCGGCCGGCGAACCTCGGGACCCGCAGGGTGGTGGCCACGGGATGCTGGGACAGGTTGAAGGCACACAGGATCGTTTCCCCGTCCTCCCCGGCAGAGTTGCCTTCCGGCAGCTCGCGCAGGTAGGCGAGGACGACGTCGTGGTCTGCTTCGACGTGCTCGAAGCCGCCCAGTCCGAAGGCGGGGTGGTTCTTCCGGACGCTGAGGATCTGGCGCGTCCAGCGCAGCAGCGAACCCGAGTGGGCCGCTTCGGCCTCGACGTTGGCCATGCTGTAGTTGTAGACCAGCGACTGGATCACCGGAAGGTACAGCTTGCCGGGGTCCGCGTTGGAGAACCCGGCGTTGCGGTCCGGGTTCCATTGCATGGGGGTACGGACGGCATCGCGGTCCTCGAGCCAGATGTTGTCCCCCATGCCGATCTCGTCCCCGTAGTACAGGAACGGGCTGCCGGGCAGGGACAGCAGCAGGGCATTGATGAGCTCGATTTCGGAACGGGAGTTGTCCAGCAGCGGAGCCAGCCGGCGGCGGATGCCGATGTTGGCGCGCATGCGCGGATCCGGCGCGTACCAGCCGAGCATCGCGGCGCGCTCGTCGGCTGTGACCATTTCCAGTGTCAGCTCGTCGTGGTTGCGCAGGAAGGTGCCCCACTGGGCGCCTTCGGGAATGTTCGGGGTGTCCTTCATCGTCTCGATGATGGGGGCGGCCTTCTGGTCGCGCAGGGCGTAGTAGAGCCGCGGCATGATCGGGAAGTGGAAGGCCATGTGGCATTCCGGTTCCGCTTCGGTGCCGAAGTACTCGACCACTTCAGCCGGCGGCTGGTTGGCCTCGGCAATGATGACGCGACCCGGGTAGCTTTCGTCGACCATCTTGCGCAGCTTGCGGAGGAACTCGTGGGTCTGCGGCAGGTTCTCGCAGTTGGTGCCCTCCTCCTCGAAGAGGTAGGGGATGGCGTCCGCGCGGAACCCGTCAATGCCCTGGTCGAGCCAGAACCGGACGACGTCGAAGAGGGCGTCGATGACCTTGGGGTTCTCGAAGTTCAGGTCCGGCTGGTGGCTGAAGAAACGGTGCCAGAAGAACTGCCGCCGGATCGGGTCGAAGGTCCAGTTGGATTCCTCGGTGTCCACGAAGATGATGCGGGCGTCTTCGTACTTCTCGTCCGTGTCGCTCCAGACATAGAAGTCGCCGAACGGTCCCTCCGGATCCTTGCGGGATTCCTGGAACCACGGGTGCTGGTCGGAGGTGTGGTTCAGCGGAAGGTCAATAATCACGCGGACGCCGCGGGCGTGGGCCTCCGCGACGAGGCGCTTGAAATCGCTGATGGTGCCGAATTCGTCGAGCACCGAGTTGTAGTCCGAGATGTCGTAGCCGCCGTCGCGGAGCGGGGACTGGAAGAAGGGCGGGAGCCAGAGGCAGTCGACGCCGAGCCACTGCAGGTAATCCAGCTTTTCGATCAGGCCGTGGAAGTCGCCCGAGCCGTCACCGTTTCCGTCCGCGAACCCGCGGACCAGCACTTCGTAGAAGACCGCCTTGCGGTACCAGTGCGGATCATGCTGGAGGCCGGGCGCGTTCAGTTCAAAGGACCCCTTCGGGCTGAAGTGCTGGTTGGGGTTGGTCGGGCTGAAACTCACGCGTGCGGCCTCCGGATGCTAAGAATGTGCGCGGGTTCGACATGGGCGTCCAACCGAGCGTAGTTGTACTCCCCCCATTCCCAGCTTTCGCCGGTCAACAGATCATCCACCATGAACCGGCCGTTGTGCGTGAGGTCGTCGGGGTCCAGCTCCAGCGCCGCCAAATCCAGCGTGACCGTGCTCTCGCGGATGCCGTGCGGATCAACGTTGACGACGACGATGAGAGTGTCCTTCGAGCCGTCAGGGAGGGTCTTGTGCTTCGAGTAGACGACAGTGGCGTTGTCCGTGCTCTGGTGCACCGTCAGGTTCTGCAGGTCCCCGAGGGCCGGGTGGGCGCGCCGGATCTCGTTGAGCCGGCTCAGGTACGGGGCCAGCGTCCGGCCGGAGCCGGCCGCCGTGTCCCAGTCACGGGCCTTGTACTCGAACTTCTCATTGTCGATGTACTCCTCGGCGCCGGGCCGGGCCACGTGCTCGTAAAGTTCGAAGCCGGCATAGACACCCCAGATGGGACTCGCGGTGGCAGCCAGCGCGGCCCGGATCTTGAACGCGGGCGGGCCGCCGTACTGCAGGAATTCGGTCAAGATGTCCGGGGTGTTGACGAAGAAGTTCGGCCGGAAGTAGGCCGGGGATTCGTGGCTGACTTCCTGGAAATACTCTTCCAGCTCCTCCTTGGTGTTCCGCCAGGTGAAGTAGGTGTAGGACTGCTGGAAGCCGGCCCGGCCCAGCGCGTGCATCATGGCCGGGCGGGTGAAGGCCTCGGCGAGGAAAACGACGTCGGGGTGTTTCTTGTTGACCTTGGCGATCAGCCACTCCCAGAACCACACCGGCTTGGTGTGCGGGTTGTCGACGCGGAAGATCTTAACGCCGTGGCTCACCCAAAGGAACACAATACGGAGGATCTCGTTGGACAGGCCCGCCGGATCGTTGTCGAAGTTCAGCGGGAAGATGTCCTGGTACTTCTTCGGCGGGTTCTCGGCATAGGCGATGCTGCCGTCAACGCGCGTGGTGAACCACTCGGGGTGGCTTTCGACCCAGGGGTGGTCCGGGGCGGCCTGCAGTGCAAGGTCCAGGGCCACTTCCAGTCCCAGTTCCCCGGCCCGCGCCACGAAGGCGTCAAAGTCCTCAAAGGTGCCCAGGTCCGGGTGGATGGCGTCATGGCCGCCTTCCTTGGCCCCGATGGCCCACGGGGAGCCGGGATCGTGCGGTCCGGCCAGCAGGGTGTTGTTCGGGCCCTTGCGGTGCTGGATGCCGATCGGGTGGATCGGCGGCATGTAGATGATGTCGAAGCCCATGGCCGCGACGGCGTCGAGGCGCTTCGCGGCGGTGCGGAAGGTGCCGGAGGTCCACTCCCCGGTGTCGTGGTTGCGGACGGCGCCCTCGGACCGGGGGAAGAACTCGTACCAGGCGCCCCGGCCGGCGAGCTCGCGCTCCACCAGCAGCGGGTACGGCTCGGAGACGGTGACCTGTTCGCGGATCGGCTGGCGATCGATGACGGCGGCGACCTCCGGGCTGAAACCGGCGGCGAGGCGTTCCTCGATGGTCTTGGACGTGTCATTGAGCCCGACGACGGCCATCCGGAAGGTCCGCCGGTCAGCGGACGGCCGGGAGGAGTCCTCGGACGCTTCAGCGAGCAGCGCGGCGCCCTCGGCCAGCATCAGCTCGACGTCGATTCCGGCTTCCACCTTGACCTCGGCGTTGTGGTGCCACGTGCCGTAGCGGTCATGCCAGGCCTCGATCACGAAGGACCATGTGCCGGTGGCCGACGGGGTCAGGAGGCCCTCCCAGCGGTCGGTTCCCTGGCCGCGGGGGGCGCGGGGCGGGGCGAGACGGACGCGCTGGCGTTCCTTCCCGCGGGGGTCGAGCAGGACGGCGCTGACGCCGAGCTGGTCGTGACCTTCGCGGAAGGCGGTGGCACCCACCACCAGGGTTTCTCCCACAACGGCCTTGGCAGGGAATTTCCCGCCTTCCACCACAGGCTGTACGGCGGTGATTGGAAAACGGCCAAAGCGAAGGCCCTCCGTGATCAGGGCCTTCGGCTTTTGCTTGGACACGGCACTGGTTCGCGAGTTAGTCGTCACAGCCTCGACGTTATCGACAAATCGGCCAGATTGCTAAGGCTGCTCACTTTTTTCGGGGCGTTTTCGGGAACACTGACCGTCATTTATGCAAAAGAAACTCAAACCGGTTCCGAGCCTCCGACTTGTCAGTTAGTGTTTCGCAGGTGAAGGCAATCCGCAGATTTACCGTCCGAACCGTTCTTCCTGAGCCGATCCGGCCGCTGGCCCGGCTGGCCACCAACCTTCGGTGGTCCTGGCACCTCCCCACGCGCGAGCTTTTCGAGGGCCTGAACCCGAAGATCTGGGCCGAGAGCGGCCACGACCCCGTGACCTTCCTCGGCCTGGTCAGCAGGGAGGAGCTGCAGCGTCTCGGCGCAGACCAGGACGTGGTGCAGCGTGTCCACGCGGCCGCCGCGGACCTCGACCGGTACCTCGAGCAGCCCCGCTGGTACCAAAGCCTCGGCGACGGCGCACCGGCGTGCATCGCCTACTTCTCCCCTGAATTCGGTATCACCGAAGTGCTGCCGCAGTACTCCGGCGGCCTCGGCATCCTCGCCGGCGACCACTTGAAAGCAGCCTCGGACCTTGGTGTGCCGCTGATCGGCGTGGGACTGCTGTACCAGGCCGGCTATTTCAAGCAGTCGCTCTCCCGCGACGCCTGGCAGCAGGAAACCTATCCGGTCCTGGACCCGGACGGACTGCCCCTGACACTGCTGCGCGAGGCCTCCCCTGACGGCACCGGCAAGCCCATCGAGATCTCACTGCCGCTCCCCAACGACCGCCGGCTGCTGGCGCACGTCTGGCGCGCCGACGTCGGGCGTGTTCCGCTCCTGCTGCTGGACTCCAACGTTCCCGGCAACGACGAGGCCGCCCGCGGCATCACCGACCGGCTCTACGGCGGCGGCGGCGACCACCGCCTCCAGCAGGAGCTCCTGCTGGGCATGGGCGGCGTCAAGGCCCTGCGCGCCTACCAGAAGCTCTCCGGCAGCCCCGCGCCGGAAGTGTTCCACACCAACGAGGGCCATGCCGGATTCCTGGGAGTGGAGCGGATCCAGGAAATGATGTCCGCCGCGGAACCGCTGAGCTGGGACGAGGCGCTGGCCGCCGGCCGGGCTTCCACCGTGTTCACGACCCATACCCCGGTGCCGGCCGGCATTGACCGCTTCGAGATCTCGCAGATCCAGCACTTCTTCGACGCCGGGCTGGCTCCCGACGTGCCCGTGGGCAAAATCCTGAACCTCGGCCGCGAGGACTACACCGACGGCAATCCGTTCGTCTTCAACATGGCCGTGATGGGCCTGCGGCTGGCCCAGCGCGCCAACGGCGTGGCCAAGCTGCACGGCGTGGTCTCCCGCGGCATGTTCTCCGCGTTGTGGCCAGGATTCGAACACTCCGAGGTGCCCATCACCTCGGTCACCAACGGCGTGCACGTGCCCACCTGGGTGGACCCGCGGGTGTCCGCACTGGCGCGCGAGCAGTTCGGCCCGGACGCGGGAACGCAGGGCCGCTGGGACCTCGCCTACAACGTCAGCGACGAGGACGTCTGGGCCCTCCGCCGCGAGATGCGGGTGTCCCTCGTGGAGGACGTGCGGCGCCGCCTCCGGGCAGCCTGGAAGAAGCGCGGGGCGGCCGACGCCGAGCTCGCGTGGACGGACTCCGTGCTGGACCCGGACATCCTGACCATCGGTTTCGCCCGGCGTGTGCCGACCTACAAGCGGCTCACCCTGATGCTGCGCGAGCCCGAGCGGCTCAAGGCCCTGCTGCTGCACAAGACACACCCGATCCAGCTGGTCATCGCGGGCAAGTCGCACCCGGCCGACGACGCGGGCAAGAAGATGATCCAGGACCTCGTACGGTTCACCGACGACCCGGCCGTGCGGCACCGGATCGCGTTCCTGCCGAACTATGACATCGCCATGGCCCGGACCCTTTTCCCGGGGTGCGATGTCTGGCTGAACAACCCGCTGCGTCCGCTCGAGGCCTGCGGCACCTCCGGCATGAAGGCCGCCCTGAACGGCTCGCTCAATCTCTCGGTCCTGGACGGCTGGTGGGACGAGATGTACGACGGCGAAAACGGCTGGGCGATTCCGACCGCCAACAACGACGCGTCCCCGGAGGAACGCGACGACATCGAGGCTGCGGCGCTGTATGAGCTGCTGGAGACGCAGGTGGCGCCCCGTTTCTACGGGCTGACAGTGTCCGACGGCGCCGGCGCGGCGGGGCCTTCGACGTCCGGTCCGCAGGCTGTCCCCACGCACTGGGTCTCGATGATCAAGCACACCATGTCGCATCTGGGCCCGGCAGTCTCGGCCGAGCGGATGCTCCAGGACTACGTCAACGTCCTGTACCGTCCTGCCGCCGTCGCCGGCCGCCGGGCGGGGGCGGACAACTATGCCGAGGCCAAGTCCCTCGCGGCCTGGGTTTCCCGGGTCCGGGCCGCGTGGCCGCAGATCCAGGTGGAACACGTGGACTCGGTGGGCGTCTCGGAAGACCCGCAGATCGGCGACATCCTCCAGGTCAACGCCTACGTCGCCCTGCACGACCTCACCCCGGATGATGTTTCGGTGGAGGTCGCCTACGGCAAGGCCGAGGACAGCGACGAGCTGGCCGACGTCACGGTGGCGGAGCTGAAGGCGGTTGAAGACCTGGGCAAGGGCCGGCACCTTTTCAGCGGCACCCTGGTCATCGACCGGTCCGGCTCCTTCGGCTACACCGTTCGGGTGCTCCCGAAGCACGCGGCGCTGGCGTCCAAGGCGGAACTTGGACTGATCGTCAACGCCTGACACCTGCCAGCCGACCGCACGACGAACAGCGCCGCAACCCGGATACCCGGGTCGCGGCGCTGTTGTCTGTTGCGGGCTTAGAGGCAGACGGCGATGACAGCCAGGTTCTTGCCGGCATAGCGTTCGGCGTCCTGCAGGATTTCGCAGATGACGCCGAAGGAACGGTCCGAGCGGAAGACGGCCGGGACCTCCCAGATGAAGGTGATCGGGCTCTGGCCGTCGTCGGAAACGGCATCGGCGAAGTCGTGCAGGGAGTCGTTGAGGGCATCCAGGTTCACGCCGTAGTCCGCCGGGAAGTCCAGCGTTTCCGCGAACGTCTCGAGCACGGTCCGCTTGGTGTCGGCGGCGGGGATCAGCACCGCGCGCCGCCCGGCGTCGGCCGCCAGCGCCTGCAGTTCCTCGACGGTCCAGGTGTCTGCGGAGTAAATCTTCATGGGTTCCCTACTTGCCTTCGATGATGAATCTGAACGAGTTGTAATGGTCCGCCGTGTAGTACTTTTCGCCGGCTTCTCCGGCCACGATCCGGCGGGCTTCGGCGGGAAGTTCGGAGGCCTTCACTTCCGGCAGCCCGGACGGGTTGGCGACCGCGGCCGGGGCCGCCGGGGCGGGAGCACGGGACTGCGCTGGGCCTGACTGGATGGGGCCTGGCTGCGTGGGGCCGGCCGGGGCGCTCCCGGTCGGCGGGACCCCTGCCAGGACGAACGCAAGTACCGCCAGTCCGACCAGCAGGGCAAGCAGGGCCGTCAGCCGCTGGACCTTCATTTTTCGTTCCTTATGCCTGAATCGGGGCCGGGCTACGTGCGGTAGATGTTGATGGAGTTGGCCTGCACGACGTCCCGTTCCCCCGAAGCGACGCGGACGCCCTGGCGCCGGTCGTGGAGCCCGGAGGTGGTCAGGCGCAGTTCGAAGAGCCGGTTGCCGGTTCCGTCCTCGTTGCTCAGCAGCGGCAGGTTGACCTTGACGTCCTGGGAGCCGCCGTTGACCACCACCAGTCCGTCGACGTGGCCGTCGTCGGAACCGAGCAGGAGCTGCACCACCCGGCGCCCCGGATCCTGCCATCGCTCCCCGGCCATGGGCTCGCCGCGCTCGTCGAACCAGTGGAAGTAGGACTGCTTTTCGCGCGTAGGGTAGTCATGCGGCTGCCCGGCGAGGAATTCCTTGCGGAGCCGGATCACGCGCTTGGTGGTGCGAAGCATCGAGTGCGCCTCGGGAGTGCTGGTCCAGTCGATCCAGGTGATGGGATTGTCCTGGCAGTAAGCGTTGTTGTTGCCTTGCTGGGTGCGGCCGATCTCGTCGCCGGCGGTGATCATGGGTACGCCCTGGGAGATCATCAGCGAAGCCATCAGGTTGCGGCTGGCCTGCGCCCGCCGGGCGAGGATGTCCTCGTCCTCGGTGGGGCCCTCGAAGCCGTGGTTGTAGCTGCGGTTGTCGCCGTGTCCGTCACGGTTCTGCTCGCCATTGGCCTCGTTGTGCTTGCGGTCGTAGGACACGAGGTCGGCCAGGGTGAACCCGTCGTGGGCGGTGACGAGGTTGACCGAGGCGAGCCGGGACCGGCCTGACGGCTCAAACAGGTTTGCGGAGCCGGAAAGGGCGTCCGCGAGGCGGGCCACGGAGCCGCCCTGCCCGCCGCCGTCGATCGCGGCGCGGTCGGCGAGCCAGAAGCTGCGGACGGCGTCGCGGAAGTGATCGTTCCAGTCGACCCAGCCGGCCGGGAAGCGGCCGGTCTGCCAGCCTCCGTAACCGATGTCCCAGGGCTCGGCGATGAGCTTCGTGGCGGACAGCACGGGGTCGGCGCCGATCGCAACCAGGAACGGGTGCCGGGGATCGAACTCGTTGGCGGCGTTGCGCGCCAGCGTCACCGCGAGGTCGAAGCGGAAGCCGTCGATGTGGAACTCGGTCACCCAGTAGCGCAGGGAATCCAGCACCAGCTGGACCACGCGGGGCTCGCCGAAGTTCAGGCTGTTGCCGCAGCCGGTGGTGTCCACGTACTTGCCGTGGCCGTCATTGCGGTAGTACGTCATCTCGCCCAGGCCACGGAAACTGAGGGTCCGGCCGTCCCGGCCGCCCTCCGCAGTGTGGTTGTAAACGACGTCGAGGATGACCTCCAGTCCGGCGGCATGCAGCAGCTTGACCATGCCCTTGAACTCATCCTGGACGGCCTTCGGGCCGGCGGCCTGCGCCGCCTCGGTGGCGTAGCCGGGGTGCGGGGCGAAGAACGCGGCCGTGTTGTAGCCCCAGTAGTTCGTCATGCCGAGATTCTGCAGGTGCGGTTCGTCCACGTGGAAGTGCACCGGCAGGAGCTGGACAGCGGTGATCCCCAGCGCGATCAGGTGCTCGATCATGGCCGGGTGCGCCAGGCCCGCGTAGGTGCCCTGGAGGTCCTGAGGGATGTCGGGGTGCAGTTTGGTCTGGCCGCGGACGTGGGCCTCGTAGATGATGGTGTTGCGCCAGGGAATCCTGGGGCCGCGGTCGGTGCCCCAATCGAAGCCGCTCTCCACTCGGACGCTCGCGATGAAATCCTCGCGCTCATCCACGGCCCGGCCGTAGGGGTCCAGGAGCAGCGGCTGCCCGCCGTCGGCGTCGAAATCCGTGGCGGGCATGGACAGCGGGAGCGCCTCGTGGTCCGGGGTGGTACGGAATCCGTAGCGCGAACCGGCCGGCATGCCTTCGACGATGCCGTGGTGCACGCCGTCGGTCACGTTCGGCAGGGTCTTCAATTGCCAGGCGCCGCCGGGCGCCTGGAAGGCAATTTCGAGGGTCGTCACGCCGGGCGCGTAGACAGCCACATTCGCGAAGGCACCCCGAGGATCGTCCGTTGCCGGCGAACCGGTGCACGGAACGCTGATTCCCAGCGGAAACGCACGCGAGGCGTCTACGGTGGAAGCTGTGTCTACAGAGGGCATAACCATTGCTTAAAGTTTAGCGGGGCCGATCAAATAGCCCCGGATTCTGATTTCCTAACGAAGTGCAGTGTACGGAATAGCGGCGTTGCATACTGGAACAGGCGCCACAATTGGAGGTAATAGTGCGCATTGCACTCGCTCAAATCATTACCGGACGCGACCTTGCCGGAAATCTTGCCCTGGTGGCGGACTATGCCGCCCGGGCCAAGGCCGGCGGCGCGGAGCTCGTGGTGTTCCCCGAGGCCACGATGCGCGCGTTCGGCAATTCGCTGCTGGATATCGCCGAGCCGCTCGACGGCCCGTGGGCATCGCGGGTGCGCGCCATCGCGGCGGAACAGGACATCGTGATCGTCACCGGGATGTTCACCCCGGGGACGGCGGGCGACGGCAGCAGGGTGCGCAACACCCTCCTGGTCACCGGCCGGGGCATCGAGGCCAGCTACGACAAGATCCACCTCTTCGACGCCTTTGGTTTCGCGGAATCGGACACGGTCGACGCCGGCGCCGAGCCCGTCACCTTTGAGTTCGACGGCGTGACGTTCGGCCTGGCCACATGCTACGACATCCGCTTCCCGGACCTCTTCACCGAGAATGCGGACCGCGGAGCCGACATCAACATTGTCTGCGCCTCCTGGGGATCCGGTCCCGGCAAAGCCGAGCAATGGAAGCTCCTGGCCCGCGCCCGCGCTCTGGACTCAACCACCTTCATCCTCGCCTGCGGCCAGGGCGACCCGGCCAGCCAGGGAATCGAGCCCAAAGGCGCGGCGCCCACCGGCGTCGGACACTCTGTTGTCGTCTCCCCCCTCGGAGAAGTCCTCGAAGAGCTCGACGCCGCCCCCGGCCTGCTCTTCGCCGACCTGGACACCGCCGTCGTCAAGGAAGCCCGGGCCAAACTCCCGGTCCTCGCCAACCGCCACAAGTTCTAGGCGTCCCGCCGGGTTCTCCGTGGCCACCTTCCGCGGTCAGCGGCGCCTTCCGGTGGTCACTTCCGCGGACACCGGCGCCTTGCCGTCGCTTAGACACCTCCCGACGCCTCCTTCGGCCGCTGGCGGCCTCATCCGGCTCTGGTCGGCGATGCGCTCCTGGCAAGACCCCGGCGCACGCTTGAATGTCCGGCACCCGGCGTCGGGGTACTTGAAAGAACCAACGCACCCTCACCTTTCGCAATTTATCCGGCAACGCTCCCCCACCTTTCGCCGCTTAACGGCCAACGCTCCCTCACGTAATGTGAGAGAGCGTTTGCCATCTAAGCGCAAAGCGTGCGGGAGCGTCTGACAGCCAACCGCCAAAGGTGCGGGAGCGTCTGAGCCGGAACCGGAGTTTTTGCCAGGAGCGCATCGCCGACCAGAGACGCTGCAGGCCGCCCGCGGCCGAGCGCAACGTCGGGAGGAAGGACAGCCCCGAGGGCCCCGAACTGAGCTTGCGAAGTTTGGGAAGGAGCTGACCGCTAAGCGACGGCAAAGCTCCGGTTCCGGCGGACCCAACCGCAGAAACCCGCGAAGGTTACTTGACTGCCCGCTGGCGGGAGATCTCGTACAGGGAGATGCCGACCGCCATGGAAGCGTTGAGCGACTCCATCGCCGAGTCGATCGGGATGGAAACGATCTGGTCGCAGTTTTCGCGGACCAGGCGGCTGAGGCCCTTGCCCTCGGAACCCACGACGATGCAGACCGGCTCGGTGGCCAGGGCAAGGTCGGGCAGCGAGACGTCGCCGTCGCCGTCGAGACCCAGAACATAGATGCCCATGTTCTTGAACGCCTTCAGCGTGTTGTTCAGGTTGGCCGCGCGTGCCACGGGGACGCGGACGGCCGCACCGGCGCTGGTCTTCCAGGCGGAGGCGGTGACGCCGACGGAGCGGCGCTCCGGGACGATCACGCCGTGGCCGCTGAACGCCGAGACGGAGCGGATGATCGCGCCGAGGTTGCGGGGGTCGGTGATGCCGTCGAGGGCGACGAAGAGGGGCGCGTTGGAGACGTGGCCGCGCTTCCAGCTTTCAAGGGTTTCCTCGGCAAGCTCGTAGGCGTCCTGGTATTCGTACGGCGGGATCTGCAGCACGAGGCCCTGGTGGATGGCGTCGTCGGTCATCCGGTCCAGCTCGGGCTTGCCGGTTTCGAGCAGCGGAATGCCGCGCTCGGCAGCAAGCTTGAGGGACTCCTTGACGCGGTCATCCATCTCGATGCGGATGGCCACGTGCAGGGCCTTGGCCGGGATGCCGGCGCGCAGCGCCTCCACGACCGAGTTGCGTCCGGTGACGACTTCCTCGGTGGCGCGGCCCTTGGGGCCGGAACGGGCGCCGGCGTTGCGCGGGGCTCCCGGGCGCTTGGCCGCGGAGCGTTCCGCGAGCTGCTTGTTCTTGTGGGCCTTGTGGTAGGGACGGTCCTCCGCCTTGGGAGTGGGGCCCTTGCCCTCGAGGGCCTTGCGGCCGTGGCCGCCAGTTCCGACAGTGGGGCCCTTCTTCATTTTGACCGACCGGCGACCGTTGTTGGCCATAAGTTTCACCCTTTTAAATACGCGATTCGTTAATAAGTCTGAACTCCAGTCTACTGACTCGAGTTAAATCCTCGACCGCAGGGCTTGGCGGGGTCCCGGCTCAGCGCCCGGAACGGTGTCGACTCAGCCGCGCTTGAGGCTCCAGCTTGCGCCGTCCGGTCCGTCCTCGACGACGACGCCGGCGGCGGCGAGGGTATCGCGGATGGCGTCCGACGCGGCCCAGTCCTTGCTGGCGCGGGCCTGTGCCCTGGCCGCGAGCTGCGCTTCAACAAGGACGCCGAGGGCGGTGTTGCCCTGTTCGTCGACCGCCGGCGCCGCGGCGTCGTTGAGACCAAGGACACGCAGCATGTCGGTCACGCTGGCGAGTGCCTGCCGGGCGGCGTCGAGCTCCCCGGCGGTGAGCGCCGTGTTGCCGGCCCGGACGGTGTCGTGCAGGACGGCGAGGGCCTGCGGGACGTTGAGGTCATCGTCCATCGCGGCGGCAAAGCCGTCCGGGACGATACCGTAGCTGGCAAAGCCGTAGCTTACCGGGGTGCCGCCGTCGCTGCCGCCGTCGGCGCCGGCAAGGGTCCGGACGGCGCGGCTGATGAAGCCGTCGATCCGCTCCATCGCGGCCGCGGCCTCGTGCAGCGAGGTGGGCTGGTAGTCCAGCACCGATCGGTACTGCGCCTGGCCGAGGTAGTACCGGACCACCCGCGGCGACGCGAGTTCCAGCATTTCGGCCGGGCTGACCGTGTTGCCGATCGACTTGGACATCTTTTCGCCGGCGTAGGTGACCATGCCGTTGTGCATCCAGAAATTGGCGAAGCCGTGGCCCGCGGCCTGGGACTGGGCCATCTCGTTTTCGTGGTGCGGGAACCTCAGGTCCAGCCCGCCGCCGTGGATATCGAACTCGGTGCCGAGGTACTTGGTGACCATCGCGGAGCATTCCAGGTGCCAGCCCGGCCGGCCGGTGCCCCACGGCGAAGCCCAGCCCGCCGTCGTCGGCTCCCCCTCCTTGTGGCCCTTCCAGAGCGCGAAGTCGCGGGGGTCCTTCTTCCCACGCGGGTCCGCGTCCGGAGCTCCCTGCATGTCGTCGATCTTCTGCCGGGTCAGTGAGCCGTACCTGGCCCAGGAGCGCACGTCGAAGTACACGTCGCCGGAATCATCAAGGGCGGGGTAGGCGTGACCGCGGTCAATCAGCTGCTGGATCAGGGCGTGCATTTCCGGGATGTGGCCGGTGGCGCGCGGCTCATAGGTGGGGCGGGAGACGCCCAAAGTGTCATAGGCCTTGAGGAATTCCTGCTCGTAGCGGTAGGCCAGCGCCCACCATTCCTCCTCGCGGACCGTGCCCGGCTCGCCCTCGAAGCCAGGGGCGAACGAATCCGCCGACTTCGCCAGGATCTTGTCGTCAATGTCGGTGACGTTGCGGACCGCGGTGACGCGGAATCCGCGGTACTGCAACCACCGGGTGAGCTGGTCAAAAGCGATGGCGGAGCGGATGTGCCCGACGTGCGGCATGCCCTGCACCGTGGCGCCGCAGTAGTAGAGGCTCACTTTGCCCGGAACCAGGGGGACGAAGTCACGGACTTCGGCGGATGCAGTGTCATAGAAGCGCAGGGTCACCGCTCCAGATTAGCCGATGGGGATCCGGCCCCGGCGTGCGGACCACCCCGCGGCTTACTTGCAGTATTCGCCGATCCTGTTGTTCTGTTCCGTGAGCTGCTTGGTCTGCTCGGCACTCGTGGCCCCGAGCGAGGTGCCCGCCACCTGCTTCATGATGTCCGCCATCTTCTGGATCGGGTCGGCCACTTCGGGCGCCACCTTGTCCGCGACCTCCTGGTAGTGCTTGGCGATCTGCTCAGCCTTTTGCTGCTGGTTGCCGGTGGGGACAAAGGTGTCCTTGTTGAGGAAGGCGCAGCTCTCCGGGATGCTCATCTTCGGCGTCGCGGCGCAGCCGGTCAGCAGCAGTCCTGCCAGAAGAACGACGGCGGGCAGCAGCTTTTTCACGGGAGGTCTCCTGGTGTTGCGGGAAGGGATCTTCCGTTAAGCCTAGGCGACACGTGCCGGAGGCGCCGAGCGGGAGGGGTAGACCAGGGCAGTCGCCGTGGCTGAAATCCCTTCGCCGCGGCCGGTGAAGCCGAGGCCGTCGCTCGTGGTGGCCGAGACACTGACCGGGGCGCCGGCGGCCTTGCTGAGGACGGCTTGGGACTCCTCCCGGCGCGGGCCGAACTTGGGGCGGTTGGCGACGAACTGTATGGCGATGTTCCCGATTTCGAAGCCGGCAGCGCGGGCGATCCGGGCGGCCTCGGCGAGCAGGGTCACGCCGGAGGCGCCAGCGTATTCGGGCCGGTCGGTGCCGAAGTGCGTGCCGAGGTCCCCGATGCCGCAGGCGGAGAAGAGGGCGTCGGCGGCAGCGTGGGCGACAGGGTCACCGTCCGAGTGGCCGGACAGTCCGCGTTCCCCTTCCCAGAAGAGTCCGCCGAGCCAGAGCGGCTGGGGTGCGTCCTCGGGGGCGTAGGCGTGGACGTCGATGCCGATTCCGGTCCGAGGTATGACGGGCAGCGGGGCGTTCTGGCTTCCGGACATGCTCAGCCTTCCACCCAGCGGGCGCCGAGCGGGCCTTCGAGGAGACCTTCGGCGATGATCAGGTCCAGCGGCGTGGTGATTTTCAGCGATTGGCTGGCACCGCGCACCGCGTAGACCGGAACGCCGAGGAGTTCCACCAGCATGGCGTCGTCGGTGACGGCGGCTGCCTGGCCGGCGTCGAAGGAGGCCGCCGCGTCGTGGGCGCGCCGGAGGGTGGCAAGCTCGAACCCCTGGGGGGTCTGCACAGCCCGGAGGGTTTCCCGGGCTGCGGTTCCGGTGACGAGCTCCGGGGCGATTGCTGCGCCACCGCCGGTGGTCGGCTCCACCGTCTTGACCGTGTCCACCACGGGCATGACCGGGATGACGGCCAGCGCGCCGGCCGCAAGTGCCTGGGACACCCGGTGGAAGACCGCCTCCGGCGTCAGGGCTCGTGCGGCATCGTGGACCAGGACTGCTTCTGTGGCGGGCAGGAGCGCTGCCAGCGCGGCGCGGACGGACTCGGCGCGAGTGGCGCCGCCGTCGACGATCGTCACGACCGGGAGCTGCCCGCCGTCGCCCGCGTGGCCGGCGCGCCGGCGCTCCGCTTGGAGGTCCTGGGTGAAGGCCTGGCAGAGGGCGTGGAGTTCCGGATCGCCGGGCGGGATGGCGACGCAGATCTGCCGCGCTATACCCGCGGCGGCGACGCCCCGCAGGGCGTGGGTGAGGATGCTGTCCCCGCCCAGCGGGACCTTGGCTTTCGGCATGCCGTAGCCCAGGCGCTGGCCCGAGCCGGCAGCCACGACGATGACCGCGGTGACGGGGGTTCTTGGTGCAGAGTCCATGCGCACAAGACTACGTCCCGCACCGCCCGTCGAGGTGACAGTTAACGCCCATGTTCTCGACCAGCATGGGCGTTAAGTGTCACCTCGGCAGGGGGTATCGGGTGGCAGGGCCACGTGGCGGAGCCGTCCCCGCGTGCGGCTGAAATTGGGCAAAAAGAAACCCGGCAGCCGTTACGCTACCGGGGTTCGATTCTTGCCTGTTCGACTTGCTTAGGAAGCCAGGACCTCGTCGAGAACGCTTGCAGCCTTCTCTTCGTCGGTCTTTTCGGCTAGCGCCAGTTCTGAAATCAGAATCTGGCGTGCCTTGGCCAGCATGCGCTTCTCCCCTGCGGAGAGACCCCGATCGTGATCGCGGCGCCACAGGTCACGGACGACCTCTGCCACCTTGATGACGTCACCGGATGCAAGCTTCTCCAGGTTTGCCTTGTATCGACGTGACCAGTTGGTGGGTTCTTCAGTGAACTCGGCCCGCAGCACTTCAAACACGTGCTCCAGACCTTCTTTGCCCACTACGTCCCGGACCCCAACTAGGTCTACGTTTTCTGCTGGAACTTCAATGGTCAGATCACCCTGAGCCACCTTGAGCTTGAGATACATCTTCTCTTCGCCCTTGACAGTGCGCATCTTGATTTCTTCAATTTTGGCTGCACCGTGGTGAGGGTAAACTACTGTCTCGCCGACCTCAAAAACCATGTGGACATTCCCCTTTCCCGCAGACCAGTTTATCACGTTTAAGCCATACAACTGCCATGGAACGTACCCAAGAACCGCATAAATACGGGGAAAACAGCCTTAAACGGACCCCGTAGACCCCTTGACGAAAGCGGATATTAGTGCATGGGCCCGCCTTTGCCAAGAGTGTGCGCCATCCCCCGTGGACAGACGGCCGGACACGCAGTCGGCGGCATTGTGTAGCGCCCGAATCAATGTTTGGGGCGGATTGCCGATAGGCTATGGCTGAATAATGTTCCAAGACTCTCAAGGAGTGCGTGACGTGGGTTTCTCTGCGATGAACCGGGGCCAGCGCGGCAAGCTGGCAATGGCAACGGCTGCTCTGGGCATCGGCCTGCTGTCCGTAACTGGCTGTGGCTACATCAACCCGCAGTCGACCAACGCGCAGTATGCTGCGTCGGATGGAACCCAGGCCAACGTTGGCCCGTTGCAGTTGCGGAACATGATGATCATTTCCGCCGGTGAGGACAAGCCCGGCCGCGTGATCGGCGCGGTCTACAACTCGTCCTCGGAGGACGTGAAGCTGACCATCCTTGGTGCCAGCGGTTCCCAGACCCAGGTCCCGGTCAAGCGGAACTCCTACACGCTGCTCAACGAGTCCACGGACGAGGCAATCCTGAGCACCACCGGCGGCGTCCCGGGCTCCCTCGTCGAGGTCAGCATCCGCGAGGACGGCACCAACCAGAGCACCAAGTTCAAGGTCCCCGTGCTGGACGCAACGATCCCCGACTACAAGCAGTACCTGCCGGCAGGCAGCGAGCCGACCGGCTCGGCCACGCCGACGTCGACCCCGTCGTCGACGAGCAGCGCGAACCACTAGCTTCCAGACAGAAGGAGGGGCGCCCGGCCGGGTGCCCCTCCTTCTGTCTGTGCTGCCTGTGCGGGCCGCCCCTCCGGTCCGCCCGCCGTCGGGCCGCCCGCCGGAGGGCTGATGATCCTCCGGGCTTAGGGTTCGAACTTGTAGCCGAGGCCGCGGACCGTGATCAGGTGCCGCGGGGCCGAGGGATCAGGCTCGATCTTGCTGCGGAGCCGTTTGACGTGGACATCCAGGGTTTTGGTGTCCCCCACGTAGTCCGATCCCCAGACCCGGTCAATCAACTGCCCGCGGGTCAGGACCCTGCCCGAGTTCCGCAGCAGCATTTCCAGCAACTCGAATTCCTTCAGCGGCAGGGACACCTGTTCGCTGCTGACCGTGACCACATGCCGCTCAATGTCCATTCGGACCGGTCCCGCCTGCACGGTGCTGGCCACCAGTTCCTCGGGTTCGCCCTGGCGGCGCAGCACGGCCCGGACGCGGGCCACCAGCTCCCGGGAGGAGTAGGGCTTGGTGACGTAGTCGTCGGCGCCGAGCTCCAGCCCCACGACCTTGTCGATCTCCGCGTCCTTCGCCGTCAGCATGATGACCGGGACGGATGAGCGCTGCCTCAGCTGCCGGCAGACCTCGGTGCCCGACTGTCCGGGCAGCTGCAGATCCAGCAGCACCAAGTCGGCGCCATTGCGGTCGAATTCGGTGATGGCGTCCAGCCCGTTGTCCACCACCTCGACCTCGAACCCTTCCTTGCCCAAGAGATAGGACAGCGGGTCGCTGAACGACTCTTCGTCCTCGACAATCAGAATCCTGCTCAAGCGGTAGCTCCTTGCTCATGGGCGCCGGCGGCGCCCCGTCGTGTTGGTTTGGGGTGCTGGGACGGCCCAGGGGCCGTGGGCTGGTCGGCCGCCCGGGGCGCGGGTTCGCGCACTTCGGAAACGCCGTCGACGTCCTGCCCTTCAAGCTCCGGAAGCCGGATGGTGAATGTGGAACCCCGCCCGGGCTGGGACCAGAGGGTCACCTCGCCGCCATGGTTGGCGACAACGTGCTTGACGATGCTCAGGCCAAGGCCGGTGCCGCCCGTGTGGCGTGAGCGTGCGGCGTCCACGCGGTAGAAGCGTTCGAAGACACGTTCCTGGTCCTCGGGGCTGAGCCCCTCGCCCTGGTCCGTGACGGACACGGCCACGAGGCCGTCCTTGGCCCGGACGCCGACGCCGACCCGGGTGTTTTCCGGCGAGTACCGGATGGCGTTATCGATCAGGTTCCGCAGCGCGGTCACCAACTGGTCCTGGTCGCCGTAGACCAAAGCGTCCGAGTGCCCGCCCACCACGAGGTCGATGTTCTTGCTTTCCGCTGGCAGCTGGGAGCGGTCCACCGCCTCGGCGACGACGGTATTGATGTCCACCGCACGGCCCTGCTTGGCGACGTTGGACCCCTGCAGCCGGGAGAGTTCGATGATGTCCTGCACCAGGGCGGCCAGCCGGGCGGATTCCTTGTGGGTGCGCCTGGCGAAGCGGCGAACGGCCTCCGGGTCATCCGCGGAGGACTCGAGCGCCTCCGCCAGCAGCGAGATGGCGCCGACCGGCGTCTTCAGTTCGTGGGAGACGTTCGCGACGAAGTCGTTCCGGACTTCCTCGGTGCGGGTGACCTCGGTCCGGTCATCGGCCAGCAGGAGGATGTATTCCTCCGCGATTACGGCCGCCCGCACCTGGACCACCATGGTTCCCTGGCCCCGCGGGCCGCGCGGCAGTTCGAGGATCCTTTCCAGGATGACGCCGTCGCGGCGCACTTTCGCGGTCATCTCCAGCAGCTGTTCATGGACCAGCGTATGGCCACGCACCAGTCCGTAGGCGTATGCGGCGGGGCTGGCACGGACGACGCCGTCAATCGCGTCGACCACCACAAAGGCCCTGCCGACGGCGGCCAGCACCTCGGCGGAGCCCTCGGGAAGGGAGGGCTCCTCGAACTCAGCGTCCACCAGTTTTCGCTGCTGCTCGCTGACCCGGAAGGCGAGCACGCCGAAGACGCCAAGCGCCAGGCCGATCAGGCCGGCGAGCACGCCGATAAGCATTGGGTCCACGGTTCCAGCTTATGCTGTGCCCCGCGTCGGAAACTGTAATCTCCCGCCATTCCCGCTCCGGTTCAGCTAACGTTCACCTATTGGGGCGTAACAGTTCACCGGACGCTGGAAGACTGGACAGTTGAAGCGCCGACAGGTGAACCGAAATGGGCCCGCCGCCGCAGTGGCCGGCAATATTTCCAAGGAAAGGACGCACACGTGCGCAAGGTTTTTCAGGAAGAGCTCGCCCAAGTGGGGGAACAGCTCGTCGAAATCTCAAAGCTGGTCAGCGAGGCCATTGAGAAAGCCACGACTGCCTTCGAGGGCGCCGACATCGATCTGGCCGAGGACGTCATTGCGGCCGATGCGCGGATCGATTTCCTGCAGAACAGCCTCGACGAGCGCGCCATCGACATCCTTGCCCTGCAGGGACCCGTGGCCAGTGATCTGCGGATGATCGTGGGCTCCCTCCGGATGAGCGCCTCCCTCGAACGGATGGGCGACCTCGCCCGCCACCTCGCGCAGCTTGCCCGGCTCCGCTACCCCGCCACGGTGGTTCCGGCCCAGCTGCACGAGACGTTCAAGAGCTTCGCCGAGTACGACCTGCTGATCGCCCGGAAGCTCACGGTCCTCCTGGAAACCCGCGATCTTGAAGTTGCCCGGGACATCCTGAAGGCCAACTCCGCCGTGAATGATCTGCACCTGAGCGTCTTCAAGGCGATCGCCCGCAGCGACTGGCAGGAGTCCCCCGCGACGACCGTCGACGTCGCCCTCGCCAGCCGCTACTTCGAGCGCTTCGCGGACCACGGCGTCTCCGTGGCGCAGAAGGTCACCTATCTGGTCACCGGCGCCTGGCAGCCGAACGGCATCGAACACAGCTGATACCCCTGCCGTCTGGACGGCTGGGGGTACGACGGCGGCCGGTCACCTTGGGGGGGTGACCGGCCGCCGTCGTCGTATTCGTTGTCGGCTGCGCGGGCGCTACTTCTTGCCCTGGTTCGCGACTGCCTTGATGGCCTCGGCAGCGGCCTCGGGATCGAGATAGGTGCCGCCCGGGTTCAGCGGCTTGAAGTTCTCGTCCAGTTCGTAGATCAGAGGGATGCCGGTGGGGATGTTCAGACCCGCGATGGCTTCGTCGCTGATGCCGTCAAGGTGCTTGACGAGGGCGCGCAGGGAGTTGCCGT
Source organism: Pseudarthrobacter kochi (assembly GCF_055412805.1). NCBI lineage: Bacteria > Bacillati > Actinomycetota > Actinomycetes > Micrococcales > Micrococcaceae > Pseudarthrobacter > Pseudarthrobacter kochi. The sequence continues at coordinate 45,429 of NZ_JBVAYV010000022.1, read as the reverse complement.
GGGCCGTGACCAGGACCGTCTTGCCGGCCTTGAGGTCTTCCTTGATGTCCGATTCCCAGTAGGGCAACAGGCGCACCAGGACGTCTTTGAGGCATTCGGTGCGGGGCAGGGCGTCGCCAAGGTCCGCGTAGCGCGGATCATGTGCCTGGGAGAATTCGGAATCGTCGGCCAGGGGCGGCGGCGGGGTGTCGTAGGACCGGCGCCAGGTCATGAACTGCTCTTCACCGTATTCGGCGAGGGTCTGGGCCTTGTCCTTGCCCTGCAGGGCGCCGTAGTGTCGCTCGTTGAGGCGCCAGTCCCGCTTGACAGGGATCCAGCCGCGGTCGGCCTTGTCGAGGGTGATGTTGGCAGTGTTGATGGCCCGCTTCAGCAGGGAGGTGTACAGGACATCCGGGAGGATGTTGTTCTCCACGAGAAGCTCGCCGCCGCGAATGGCCTCGGCCCGGCCCTGGTCGTTGAGGTCAACGTCCACCCAGCCGGTGAACAGGTTCTTGGCGTTCCATTCGCTGTGGCCGTGGCGCAGCAGAATCAGCTTATAAGTCATGGTTTTCATCCTAGCCGAGCGGTCCCGGACGGTGCCGAGCGTTACATCACAGGGCCTGAACCGCAACGCGGGGTCACGTCGCGCCCATCCCGCGGCATCGCATGGGCCGGAGCTGACCCCGCGTTGGAGGATAGGGTTGGCGTGTGGTGCAGAAGGCTGAGCGGGTGGCGTCCCCGCAGACCCATGTCATGGAAAAACGCGGCATGGCAAAACGCGGCGCGGTACAAAGCGGACCCCGCGCCGGCCGGCCGGTGGGCAACATTACCCGCGGTACCACCAACCCCAACCGAATGCGGCGGCTGGACCGCTGGCTGACCGGCCCGCAGGCCTGGCGGCTGCGCACGGCGGCCGATCCCCTCGTCGTCGACCTGGGCTACGGCGCGTCGCCGGCCACCGCCGTCGAACTCTTTGAACGGCTGTCCGTGATCCGTCCCGATGTGCGGGTGGTTGGCGTCGAAATAGAGCCCGAGCGGGTCCGGCAGGCCAAGGAACTGGAACGGCCCCGGCTCAGTTTCCAGCTGGGCGGCTTCGAACTGCCCGTGGCTGGGCGGCCCGTCCTGGTGCGGGCGTTCAATGTGCTCCGGCAGTATGAGGAAGCCGACGTCGCGGCCATCTGGCGGCTGGTGCAGGGGCGGCTGGCCCCCGACGGGTTGTTCATTGACGGCACATGCGACGAGATCGGCCGCCGGGTCACGTGGGTGGCGCTGGATGCCCGGCAGCCGCTGAGCCTGAGCCTGTCCATGCGGTTCGGGAGTTTTACGCTGCCCTCGGAAGTGGCCGAGCGGCTGCCGAAAGCCCTGATCCACCGGAACGTTCCGGGCGAGAAGGTCCGGGCCTTCCTGCAGGCCATGGACAAGGCCTGGCTGGAGGCCGCGCCGCTGGCTTCGTTTGGGAACCGGCAGCGCTGGATGGCCATGTGCCGTTCATTGCGCGACGGCGGCTGGCCGATCCAGGATGGTCCGGCCCGGTGGCGGCTGGGCGAACTGACGGTGGGCTGGGACGCGGTGGCGGGGGCCGGCGGGGATTACCAGGGGCCGTAGGGGCCCATGTTGCGGTTCCCGCCGCGGCCGGCATCCTTGACCGCGGGGCGGACGTCGGCGAGGTAGACGGACGCCGCAGTCACAGCGACGAGCCCGAACAGTCCCAGCGGACCCAGGAGGCCTCCGCCTCCGCCGCCGACCACAGAAAGCAGACCCACGGCCATGGCGCCGCCTGTGACGGCAAGCCAGAAGGTCTTGGTGCGCTTGGACACGGCTTCAAAGGCGTTCCCCTTGTGCCGCAGGCAATCGAAGAAAGCCCACACCTCAAGGGCCAGGGCTACGAGGGCCAGGAGAAAGTAGATCCCTGTTTCGACATAGTAAATAAGCGCTCTTCCGTCCATTCCCCCAGCCTAGCCGCCCAAGCTGGCCAGGGCCTGGTCCAAATCGGCCCAAAGGTCCTCGACGTTTTCGATCCCCACACTCAATCGGACCAGGTTGTCCGGGACACTGGCCGGCTCGGCAGTGTGCCGGCGCCGCCGTTCGATCAGGGATTCCACTCCGCCCAGGGAGGTGGCCGGCAGCCACAGCTTCAGCGCGCGGATCATCCGGTCCGCGGCTTCGGCGCCGCTGATGCTGCCGGTGTCGGTGCCGCTGCTGTTGTTTCCGCTGCTGGCGATCGCGGCCATTTCAATGCACAGCACCGAGCCGAAGCCCTTCATCTGGTTCTTGGCCCGCTGGTGGCCGGGATCCGAGGCGAGGCCCGGGAAGCGGATGCTGCCGACCCGGGGGTGGGTGCTCAGCCGCTCCGCCAGGACAGCCGCCGAGGCCTGCGAGCGCTCCACCCGCAGGGCCAGGGTGCGCAGCCCGCGCAGCGCCAGCCAGGCTTCGAAGGGCCCGGCGATCCCGCCGTGGATGGTGCGGTGGTGCAGCAGCGTGGCGCGGAGTCCGGCGTCGGACGTCACCAGGGCGCCCAGCACGACGTCGGAGTGGCCGGAGAGGTATTTAGTCACCGAGTGCAGGACAACATCGGAGCCCAGCGCCAGGGGCTGCTGCACAAGCGGGGTGGAGAAGGTGTTGTCCGTGACGACGACGGCGCCCGCGGCGTGCGCCGCGGCGGTCAGCGCCCGGATGTCGGCGACGCCGAGCATCGGGTTGGTGGGACTCTCCAGCCAGAGCATGCTGGCGGGGCGACCGTCCGCCGGCGCGAGCTCCGCCAGGACCGCGTCGGTGTCCGCAATGTCCACCGTGCGCAGTTCCAGGAAACCCTTCCCGGCAAGTTCCGTGGCCATCACCAGGGATCCGGCGTAGCTGTGGGACGGCATGACCAGCACTCCCCCGGCAGGAACGAGGGACAAGGCTGAACTGACGGCGGCGAGGCCGGAAGCGTAGAGCAGGCCTGGGAGTTGGGCGCCTTCCAGCTGGCCGAGAGCTTCCTCGAAGGGGTCCCAGGTGGGATTGGAATAGCGGCCGTAGCCGCGGTCCCCGTCACCCAGGGGTCCCGTGCCGAAATAGGTCGACGAGAGCACAACCGGGGGGTTGACCGGTTCGTCGCGTTCACGCGGCGGACGGCCCGCCGCCACAACAACGGTTTCTGCGGACAGCGATGCTGCCTGTTCTTCGGAAAGACTCATGGTCACAGGGTACTTTGGCGCACTCCGGGGCAGCCGAGGCGTTACGCCAAGGCGCATTAGTGTCAGGGAATGTCGGTACTCTAGAGCAGTGACTACCCAGAGCCCCGGACTGTTTATCGCCTTTGAGGGCGGCGACGGCGCCGGCAAGTCCACGCAGGCAGCCGCGCTGGCAGCGTCCCTTGAATCGCGCGGTCTCACAGTGCTGCGGACCAGGGAGCCGGGCGGCACCCCGATCGGCGAAAAACTGCGTTCCCTCGTCCTGGACCACGGCCACGGCCACATCGACGCGCACACCGAAGCCCTGATTTTCGCGGCCTCCCGTGCCGCCCACGCGAGCCAGGTCATCCGCCCCGCCCTCGACCGCGGCGAGATCGTCCTCACCGACCGTTATATCGACTCCTCGGTCGCCTACCAGGGCGCCGGCCGGGACCTTGGCACCGAAGCCGTCCGCAACGTCAACGAGTGGGCCACCTCGGGCCTGCGCCCGGACCTCACCGTGCTGCTTGACGTTGCCCCCGAGGTGGGCCGCCGCCGGCGCACCGCGGGCGACGCGGCCGAGGACCGGCTGGAGTCAGAGGCGGACGAGTTCCATGCCAGGATCCGGACCGCATTCCTCGAACTCGCCGCGGCCCGGCCGGAGCAGTACCTCGTCCTCCCTGCCCACCTCCCGGTCGATGAACTGGCCGTGCGGATCCTCGACAGGGTCGAGTCCCTGCTGTCCCTCCCTCGGGGCCTGAGCGCATGAGCGTCTGGGACGACCTCCAGGGCCAGCCCGCCGTCGTGGCGCAACTGCGCCAGGCTGCCGGAGGTGACGGCCTGACCCATGCGTGGCTTTTCACCGGCCCGCCGGGTTCCGGCCGGTCCAATGCGGCGAAGGCCTTCGCCGCCGCCTTGAACTGCGACCAGGACGATGTCAGCCTGCGCGGCTGCGGCGAATGCGCGGCGTGCCTGACCATCCTGGGCGAAACCCACTCGGATGTGGCCTTCGTGCGCACCGAAAAAGTCACCATCACCATCGACGAGGCCCGCGAGCTTGTCTCCACGGCCGGAAACCGGCCGTCCTCGGCCCGCTGGCGCATCATCGTCGTGGAGGACGCGGACCGGATGGCGGAACGCACCACCAACGTGCTGCTCAAGGCGATCGAAGAACCCACCCCGCGCACCATCTGGATGCTGTGCGCGCCGTCCCCCGCCGACGTCCTGGTCACCATCCGCTCCCGCTGCCGGGCGGTGGCCCTGCGGCTTCCGCCCGCAGCCGACGTCGCGGCCCTGCTGGTCAAGCGCGACGGCGTCGACCCGGCCGTCGCCGAACGCGCGGCCCGGGCAGCACAAAGCCACGTCGGAATCGCCCGCCGGCTGGCCCGGGATCCGGAAGCCCGTGAACGGCGGCTCGAGACAGTGCGGTTCCCCCTGGGCCTCCGCGGGGTCACCGCCGCCGTCCTGATGGCCGAAAAGCTCGTCAAGATCGCCACCGAGGAAGCCAACAGCTCCAACGACGAGCGCGACGCGGCAGAAAAGGCCGCCCTGCTCGCAACCCTCGGGGCGCCGGAAAGCGGCACGCTGCCGCCGGCCATGCGCGGCCAGGTCAAGCAGCTCGAGGACGACCAGAAGCGCCGCGCCAAGCGTTCGGTAACCGACTCCCTCGACCGCACCCTGACCGACCTGTTGTCTTTCTACCGGGACGTGCTGATCATCCAGATGGGGAACGCCGTGGAGCTGGTCAACGTTGAACTCAGGACCGAACTCGCTGAGTTCGCCCGCCACTCCTCCGCCGAAACAACGCTTGCCCGCATGGACGCCATCAACAAGGCCCGCAAACGGATCACGACGTCGAACGTGGCTCCGCTGCTGACCATCGAGTCCATGGCCGCCAGCCTCATCTGACCCTGACAGTACCGCCCGACCCGCTACGATCAGCACTGTTGCATTTCCCCAAGGAGACCCGCATGACCTCACCCTCACGGCCCGCAAAGAACCGACCCGTGGCGGTCGGGGTGCGGGGAGCCGGCGCCCTGGCGCTCGGCCTGGTGATGGCCCTTGTCCTGTCGTCCTGCGCTCTTTTCGGCTCGGGCGACGCCGGCGCGAAGAGTGCCCAGGGGACGCCGGATCCGTCGATCGCCGCGGCAGCACCGGATGAGCTCCGCAGCTTCTACTCCCAGCAGCTCAGCTGGAGCCGCTGCGAGGGCGACTTCCAGTGCGCCACGGTCAAGGTGCCGCTGGACTACAGCAAGCCGGACGGCGACACGATCGAACTCGCAGCCCTGAAGCTGGCGACGAAGAGCAACACCAGGAAGGGCAGCCTGCTGGTGAACCCGGGCGGTCCGGGCGGCTCCGGCTACGACTTCGTGCGTGACGCCGGCTCGACCAACATCTCGGAAAAGGTGCGCGCCAACTACGACGTCGTCGGTTTCGATCCGCGCGGAGTGAAGCGTTCCGCGCCGGTCACCTGCCTCACCGACCAGGAGCGCGACGCCTCCCGGGCCAAGATCTACAAGCTGGAAACCGACGCCGGGATGGCCGAAGCCCTCGCCGACAACAAGGCCATCGCCGCCAAATGTGCGGAAAAGACCGGCCCGGTCCTCGGCCACATCGACACGGTCAGCTCCGCCAAGGACCTCGACATCCTGCGCGGCGTGCTCAATGACAGCAAACTGAATTACCTCGGCTACTCCTACGGAACATTCCTGGGTTCCACTTACGCCTCGCTGTTCCCGGACAACGTTGGCCGGATGGTCCTTGATGGAGCGATGGATCCCTCGCTCAGTTATGAGGAGCTGACCAGCGGCCAGGCGAAGGCGTTCGAGAAGGCCATCCGGGCCTACGTGACACACTGCCTCGCTGACAGCGCCTGCCCGCTCAGCGGCACCCCGGATGATGCCGTCGGCCAGATCCAGGACCTCATCAAGGCGGTCGAGGCGGCCCCGAGGTCCGTGAAGGACGGCCGGGTCGTGAACGCCTCCATGTTCGTCAGCGGCTTTATCCTGCCGTTCTACAACGACGACAACTGGCCCTTGCTCACGCAGGCCCTGGGCAGCGCGATGAAGGATGACCTGGCGCCGATGCTCCGGCTCGCAGACTTCGGCGCGGACCGGGAGCCGAACGGCAGTTACTCCTCGAACTCGACCTTCGCGTTCAACGCCATCAACTGCCTCGACTACCCGATGTCCGCGGACACGGCGACCATGCGCGCTGAAGAGCAGACGTTGCGCGGGCTCTCGCCCACGCTGGGCTACTACTTCGCCTACGGCGGCACGAACTGCAAGGACTGGCCGTATAAGAACGTCAGGACCCCGGCGCCGGTGGTCTACAAGGGGTCCACCGACATCGTTGTGGTCGGTACCACGGGCGACCCGGCCACCCCGGTGGAATGGGCCAGCGCACTGCGCACGCAGCTGGGGACGGCCGCGCTGCTCACCTGGAAGGGCGAAGGCCACACGGCCTACGGCCGCTCCAACGACTGCATCGGCAATGCCGTGGACGGTTACTTCGTTGACGGCAGGACGCCGGCGGACAACACAGTCTGCTGAGGCGTTCGACACTCATTTTGACCCGGGCCGGAAGACTCTACTACAGTTGTCTCTGGCATGAGGCGCCCGGGTCACCCGGACATTTCAGGCGGTTGCTTCCTTAGCTCAGTTGGTAGAGCGTCTCACTCGTAATGAGAAGGTCGCCAGTTCGATTCTGGCAGGAAGCTCTGGTCTCCATCTATCGGCCCCGGCACAGTCGTCGGGGCCGTTCTTTTTGCCCTGCCATGGGTGACGCCTGTCCTGAAGGCGTATGAGAAGGCACATCGCTGCCTGGATGCATTAACACGGCCGAACGTCTGGTCCGCCGGTGAATACCCCTCGGTGCCGCCATGAAGAACGGCGTCTTCCGTCCTGCCTCGCGCCTTAGCGCTGCGCGGGACGACGCCAACAACAGAGCGTGAGCTCCAGGAGTAGTAAATGAAGAAACGCACAACATTGTTTTCCGGTGCGGCTGTTGCAGCCGTGCTGTCCCTCACGGCGTCCCTCGGCGCCGTTGCGGCGCCGGGGGCAGCCCCGGCTGCGCCGTCGACCGCCACGGGCACCTACAAGTGCACACTCAAGAACAGCGGCGGGGTGCCGCCCTGCACGCTCCAGGCGGCGCCCGCGCCGGCCGAAGCACCTGTGCCTGCCCCGGCTGCTGCAGTGGCAGCCGCCCCCGTGGCAGAGCCTGCCCCCGCCGCCGCCCCGGCGGCGGCCGCGCCGGCCGCGATTGTGCCGGCGTCGAGTGTCTCGTCGCTGACGCCCCTGGGAGTCCCCGGCGCGTGGTCGCAGACCTTCAGCGATGACTTCAACGGAACCGCCCTCGACACCAGCAAGTGGTCGAGCTCCTGGTTCGGCGGCGGCACCATGAACAAGGTCAAGACCGACCCCGCAAACGTCTCGGTCGGCGGCGGAAACCTCTCGCTGAAGCTCTCGGACGCCGGCACCGGCGCCCTCGTGTCGTCAAACCCGAAGGACGCCGCCACCACCGGCTACGAGTTCCGGACCGGCTACACCGAGGCCCGCATCTCCTTCCCCGGCAACGGAACCGTGCTGCACAACTGGCCGGCATGGTGGACCACCGGACAGTCCTGGCCGGCGAACGGCGAGAACGACATCGCCGAAGTGCTCAAGGGAAAGCTGACGTCCAACTACCACTCGGGCTCCGGAACCCATAACCAGGGCACCATTGCCGGCAACTGGGGCAACGAGTACCACACCTACGGACTGTGGCGTAAGGGCAACCTCTCGGAGGTCTACGTTGACGGCGTCAAGGTCAAGTCCTTCCCCACGGACGATGCCAACGCCTCCCAGTACCTCGTGCTGAATGTCGGCAAGGCCAGCACCAGCACCACCTTCGGGCCGGCCTCCGAGATGAAGGTCGACTACGTCCGGGCCTGGCAGTAACAACCAGGTCAGGTCCGGGGCTCCTACCGCCCCTGCTCCATCCGCTGCCTCCGCGCTGAAGGGTCGCTTGTGACCGTCCGGCACGGGGGCAGCGGCCGTATCCGGGTCCCCGCCTTGGACCGTCCTGCCCTCTAAGATGGACGGGATGAACACCACACGGGGGGCCAGCTACATCGTTGCGGCTGCGCTGATGCTGGCTCTGGCCCCGCTGATTCCCGCGCTGCCGGCGGCCGCCGCCCCCTGCGATCCGGTCGGAGGGATTGTGCCGGCACTCATCTGCCCGGCACCCCCGAACCGCCCCCGTCCGACCGCGACGCCCGCCCCGACGGAAAGCCCCACCGTTGTGCCGACGCCGCCGTCGGGGCCGCCCGTTACCGCCCCTGCTCCGCCGCCCCCGGAAGTACCCGCGGCGACGGCCGGCCAGGCGCTGGCGCCGGCCGCTGACCCCGGAACCCCGCCGCCAACCGACCGTCCACCCACGACGACGGCCCCCGCCGCTGGCACCCCAACGGCGCCGGGCCCGGCGCCGGACCCCGTGGCCGTGGCGCGTCCGACGTCCGAGGACCGGGGCGGCCGCGGCGTCACCGGCGCGATCCTGCTGGCGGCCGGTGGTCTGGTGGTCATGGTGTGGGCGTTCGTGGGCCTCCGGAAGACCGCCTAGCCCCACGCCAAGGCCTCCGGCCCTTGTCCTTTCGCGGACGAACCGCGAGCCTTGGAAAATGGACCGGCCCCGCCGAAATGTATCAGCCCCCGAGCGGGTGAGGCGATCTGCGGCGCCCGGCGCGAACCGGCGCATCGTCTGGGGCCCGGTGATCGGGTTCGGGCTCGTCAGCCTCGCCGCCGACGTTGTCTCCGACGGCGCCCGGCCGCTGGCCGGTCCCCTGCTCGCCCAGCTGGGTGCCTCCGCGCTGCTCGTCGGACTCGTCACGGGCGCCGCGGAGGCTGCAGCGCAGGGACTCCGGCTGCTGTTCGGGCCTTGGGCGGACCGGACCCGCCGCTACTGGTCATTCACACTGGCCGGATATGGCCTCACCGCGGTCTGTGTGCCTCTGCTCGCCTTGGCACCCCTGGCTGGAGCGGCCGGATTGGTTCTGGCGTCCGTGTTGATCATCGGGGACCGCGTCGGCAAGGCCGTCCGCAGCCCGGCAAAGACCGTGCTGCTGGCAGCGGTCGCCAAACCCGTCGGGCGTGGCCGCGGCTTCGCCGTCCACAAGTCCCTCGACCTTGTCGGTGCCCTGCTCGGGCCGGTCCTGGTCGCAGCGGTACTCGCGGTCACCGGCAACCTGTCGGCGGCCTTCGCGGTCCTGTCCCTTCCGGCAGTGGCGGCCATGTTCCTGCTGTTCCGGCTGCGCCGGCGCGTGCCGGATCCCGGCGCACGCCAGCCGTCCGGGGCCGCAGACGGCGGCCCCGGCGCTGCCGCCGTCGAGCCTGCGCCTGCGGGTGTTCCCGGCCGTCCGGCGCCGGTGTTCACCGGGAGGTTTGTGCTGTTTGCTGTCGCGGCCTTCTTCTGGAGTGCCGGACTGGTGGCCTTCGGCGTCATCTCCTTCCACCTCACGACGGCGGCGGCCGTCCCGGTGGCAGTGGTCCCGCTGCTGTATGCAGGCGCAATGGCGGCGGCGGCCCTTGGTGCCCTCGCCAGCGGCGTCCTCTACGACCGCTCCGGCGCCTCGGTGCTCCTCACGCTTCCCCTGCTGATTGCCGCCGTGCCGGTGCTGGCCCTGGCGCCGGCGGCCGGGCTGGCGTTTGCCGGGGTCCTCGTCTGGGGCACTGCCACCGGGATCCAGGACTCGACTGTCAAGGCGCTCGTTGCGGACCTGGTGCCGGAACAGCGGCAGGGCACGGCGTACGGCGTCTTCGCGGCGTTCGAGGGCGCCGGGGCGCTGGCGGGCGGGGCACTGTACGGCGTGCTGTATGAGGACCGTCCGCTGCTGATTGTGGCCGTGGCCGTCCTGCAGCTGCTGGCGATCGCGGTGCTGGCGGTGGCGCTGCGCAGGACCCGCAGCCGCTAGCGTCGTCCGTCGGGCCGGGGTCCGGCGTCGTTCCTCATCCCCGGGCCTGCGCGCCCCGGCGCCGCCCGCCCCTCCGGAGGGCGATCTTGCGTAGCTCGTCAAACCAGAGCACAGTCGAGGCCATCACGACGCAGATGGCCCAGTGGCCGGGGTCCAGGGACGCTGTCCCGAAGGCCCGCTGCAGGAAAGGAAGCTCCACGACCGCCACCTGCAGCACCGCCGCGAGCAGCACGGAACCCCAGAGCCATCTATTGACGAAAAGCCGGCGGAAGGCCGACGTCGTCTCCGATCTGGAGTTGAAAGCGTTGAACAGCTGGGCAAACACCAGAGTGGTGAAGCCGGCGGTGCGGGCGACGTCGAGCGAATCTTTGCCGCCTGGGACCAGGCCTCCCGGCAGGAAGATATCGATGGTCAGCAGGGACGCGACGCCCATGACGAGGCCAACGCTGAGGATGCCCAGCCACATGCGCGGGCCGAGGATCCGGTCGCTGCGTTTGCGGGGCCCGCGCGCCATGACGTCGTCGATTTCCGGGTCAATGCCCATTGCAAGAGCGGGCCCGGAGTCGGTCACGAGATTGATCCACAGGATCTGGGTGGCCAGCAGCGGCACCGCGACTTCGCCGGCGCTCGCTCCGGTCAGGCCCATGGCGCCGGCGAACACAACACCGAGGAAGACCGTAAAAACTTCGCCCATGTTCGAGGACAGCAGGTAGCGCAGGAATTTTTCGATGTTCTCGAAGATGACCCGTCCCTGCCGCACCGCGGAGACGATCGTGGCGAAGTTGTCGTCGGCCAGGATCATGTTCGAGGCCTCTTTGGTGACCTCGGTGCCGGTGACCCCCATGGCGATGCCGATGTCCGCGGTTTTCAGCGCGGGTGCGTCGTTGACGCCGTCACCGGTCATCGCCACCACGTTGCCTTGTGCCTGCAGGGCGCTGATGATCTGCAGCTTGTTCTGCGGTGCCACCCGTGCGTACACCGAGGTGTTCCGGGTCAGCGTCCGCAGCCCGTCCTCGTCCAGTTCGTCCAGCTCGGCGCCGGTGACGGCCCGCTCCCCCGGCCTGGCGATCCCGAGGTCGCCGGCGATCCGGGCCGCGCTGAGCGGATGGTCCCCGGTGATCATCATGACGCGGATGCCGGCCCGCCGCGCCTCGCCCACTGCGGGGGCCGCTTCGGCCCGGGGCGGGTCCAGGATTCCGACGACGCCGATGTACACCAGCGTGCTCTCGTCCTCCTCATCGAGGACTTCCGCTTCATGCCGGTCCGCTTCGGTGTATTGCCGGTAGGCCACGCCGAGCGTGCGGAACGCCTGGGACGAAAGCTCCTCGACGTCGCCAAGAGCCCGGGCGCGGCGGTCCGCGTCCATCGGCACCACCTCCCCGCCGAGCTGCAGTGCGGTGCAGCGTTCCATCAGGACGTCCGGGGCGCCCTTGGTGACAAGGGACAGGGTGCCGGCCTGCCGGTGGTGGGCCAGCGTGGACATCAGTTTCCGCTCCGAGGTGAAGGGGATCTCGCCACGGCGCTCGAACTCCCCGATCCGGTCCGTGACCCCGTCCAGCTTCCGGGCAGCGACGAGGAACGCAGCCTCCGTCGGGTCGCCCTGGATCTCCCATTCACCGCCGTGTTCGCGCAGCTGCGCGTTGTTGGCGAAGGAGCCCCCGGCCAGCACCATGCGGGCTTCCAGGAGCAGGGCAGGATCACGCACCTCCTGGCCGTCCTGCAGCACACCGCCCTCCGGCCGGTACCCGACACCGGTGAGCTCGACCTGGCCGGAGGCGGTGCTGATCCTGCAAATGGTCATCTCGTTGCGGGTGAGCGTTCCTGTCTTGTCCGAGGCGATCACCGAGGCGGAGCCGAGGGTCTCGACCGAGTGCAGCTCCTTGACGACGGCGTTGCGCTTGGCCATATTCTGGACGCCGATGGCGAGCACCACGGACAGGATCGCTGGCAGCCCCTCCGGCACGGCCGCCACCGCGAGCGAGACCCCCAGGAGCAGGACCGCGACGAGCCCGCTCAGCGAGGACACTCCGTTGACGACGATGATCGTGGCCATCACCACGACGGCGATCCCGATCACCGTGATGCCGAGCAACTTGCTGACGCCCGCGATTTCCTGCTGCAGAGGCGTAGGGGCGTCCTCAACAGCCGCCAGCATGCCCGCGATCGCGCCGACTTCGGTGTCCATCCCGGTTCCGGTGACCACCGCGCGGCCCACGCCTTGTGCGACGGCCGTCCCCTTGTAGACCATGTTCAACCGGTCACCGAGGGGAATGTCGCCGATCAGGGTGCCCGGGTCCTTGAAGACGGGCGCACTTTCGCCGGTGAGTGAGGACTCGGCGACGCCCAGGGAACTGGCCGTGATCAGCCGGGCGTCAGCACCGACGGAATCCCCCTCGTTGAGGACCAGCATGTCACCGCGCACCAGCTCCGAGGACGGCACGGTTTTCAGTTCGCCGTCCCGCAGCACTGTGGAGTTCGCGGCCGTCATCAGCCGCAGCGCCGCGACGGCGCTCTCGGCTTTGTTCTCCTGGACGAAACCGAGGACGCCGTTGAACAAGACCACGGCGCCGATGACGACAGCGTCAATCGGCACGCCGGCGGCGCCTTCCACGGTCCAGGCAAGGACCGAGATGGCGATGGCCGCCAGCAGCAGGTAGATCAGCGGGTCCTGGAACTGCCGCAGGACCTTCCGCCACAGCGGCACACTTGGTGCGGGGCGGAGTTCATTGGCGCCGTAGAGCCCCAGGCGCCGCTCCGCTTCGGCCGGGTCCAGACCCCTCTCCGGGTTGACCTCGAGGGTGTGCAGGGCATCCGTGGCGCGGCGGAGGTGCCACGGAACAGCGCTGGTGGCATCGCCGTCGGCGTTGCTGATCGGCACGGCTGAGGGGCCCTGGGTTATCTGGCCCAGACCGAGGCAGCGCCGGAATGGCCTGTGATGATGCTCTGGTAGGTGAAGAAGGCCCCCGCTGCGGCTGCGACGACCAGGAGGGTGGTCCGGACGGCGCGGTTGGTCCGCAGGCTTCCCAGGAAGGCGAAGCGCCGGCCGATGGGCTCATAGCTCACAACCAGCGTCGCCGCGATGACCGCGAAGAACACCACGGAGACGGCTTTCAGCACGTCCCCTTGCTCCGCGTGTTCCCGGATCAGGGCAGACGCGGGACGGGCCTTCTGCAGCTGCTCACCTGCCTGCGCGGTGATGAGGGACACCGGAACCAGGCCAAGCGACAGCACTCCCAGCGGCCAGGCCAGGTAGCTGCGCCAGCGCGGTGCGGCGGCGTAGACGATCGCCGCGAGGCCGGCGATCGGCGCCAGCACCACGACGGCGTGGATGAGCAGGATGTGGGCCGGGAGCCCCGCTATTTCGATCATGTCTGCCCTTTTCTTCGAACGAACTGCCCGTGGCGGCGGCATCGCCGGGCCGGGCTTCTATGATTCTTGCATGGGAGAGCAGGGGCTGGCGGACGTTGCGGCACTGCTCTACGCCCTCCCGTTCGACGACTTTGTCCCCGCGCGGACCGCAGCTGCCAAAGACGCGGCCGCCGCGAAGGACCAGCCGTCCCTCGCCGCAGAATTGCGCTCCCTGCCCAAGCCGTCCGTGGCGGCGTGGACTGTGAACATGCTCGCGGCCCGGCAGCCGGAGACCCTGCGGGAACTCGCCGGGCTGGGGAGGTCGATGCGCGCCGCTCAGTCCTCCCTTGACGCCCCGGAACTCCGCCGCCTGGGACAGGAACGGCGGCAACTCCTCGGCAGCGCGGCCCAGGCGGCCCGGGCGGTAGCCGAGCAGCAGGGCCGGAAGATCAGCGCAGCCATCGCTTCGGAAGTGGAAGCGACGCTGCGGGCGGCGACAGCTGACGAGGGGGCCGCGGCTGCCGTGCAGTCGGGCCGCCTGCTCCGGGGACTGTCCGCCGACGGCGTCGACGTGGTGGATCTTTCCGGTGCCGTTGCGCTGCCCGGCCTGGTGCTCCCCGCCAGGGCGGTACCGGCGCCCGCGCCCAGCTCATCCGGCGAGGCTGTTCGGACCGGAACCACTCGCCCGAACGAAGCGGGGCAGCCCCGACTGCGGGCTGTCCGCCCCGAACCCCGGAGAACCACTCCCTCCGCGCTGGAACGGGCCCGGTCACTGCTCAAGGATGCCGAAGAGGCCGCTGGCGCGGCCGCGGGGCAAGCGCAACAGGACAAGGAGGAGCTTGCCTCGCTGACCGCCCTGACCACGGAGCTCTCCGACACTGCGCGCAGGCTGCGCGAGCAGCTGGCCCAGTGCGAACGGGAGCTCAAAGCGGCCGCGAAACGACGCGAACTGGCCGCGGCCGAGGCCCAGCAGGCAGCACGGGCGGCGGACCGGGCGCGGCGCACCGCGGACCTTGCCCGGGAACGGGTGCTGCGGCTTGGCAACACGCCGGACCCATAAGCTCATAGTGTCAGAGCCCGGCGGCACACTTAATGCATGGAAACCACCCAGTACTTCGAAGTTACGTATCTGGACACGGACTGCGGCCGCATCCGCGCCGAGACGTTCGATGACATCGCCGACGCCGAACGGTTCGCCGGCCGCCAGGCCGCCGACGAGGACGGCTGGGCCATCATCGACGCCGTGCCGGTAAAGGAAAGCCTGAAGGCCGCCTAGCCGAACTGCCCGGGCGGCTGGCTGAGGTCGGGTGAGGACACGCCGGTCCGCCGGCTGATTGCTCCGTTTGTCCCCCGCCATAAGTACCGACCGCTTTTCCTCTGGAAACCTCAGCACCCCGGGCCCCACCATGGAGCCATGTTGGGCACCCGCACGGTGAGGGTCTTCGCGGACGGCATCGGCGGCGAAGTGATCAGGCCGGGCGAACCGAAGTACGACGCTGCGCGTGCGGTGTGGAATGGTCTGGACCTCGTCGTCGCCGTGCGCGGCGGCGGCCACAGCATCCCCGGATTCTCTACCTGCGACGACGGGATAGTCATCGACCTCTCGCGGATGCGCGGCGCGACGATCGATCCCGCACACCGCACAGCTGTCTGCGCCGGCGGCGCGCTGCTCTCAGAGTTGGACAACGCGGCACAGGCGGTTGGCCTCGTTTGCCCTGTCGGTGTGGTCTCCCACACCGGCGTCGCCGGTCTCACGCTTGGCGGCGGGATGGGCCGCCTGCAGCGGAAGTTCGGGCTAACGATCGACAGCCTGCGCGCGGTGGACCTTGTGACGGCCGAAGGCGGGACCGTCCGCGCCTCGGCGGACGAGAACCCCGACCTCTTCTGGGGTGTCCGTGGGGCCGGCGCAAACTTCGGCGTCGCGACGTCGTTCGAATACGTCCTTCATCCGCTCGACCATCCGATCACGCACGGCACCGTCGTCTACCCGATCGAGCGCGCCGGCGAGCTGGCACAACTCTTCACTGAGATTTCCGGGACGGGCCCGGACGAGCTGTGGCTCGGCTTTTACATCCGCCTGGCGCTCCCGACGGATGACTTCCCGCCAGGGATCGGGGGCCGGCCGATAGCCGCCGTCTCCGTTTTGCACTGCGGGCAGCCCCGCGAGGCCGAACGGGATCTCGGGCGGTTGCGGGCGTTCGGACATCCGGTTGCCGGCTCGATCGAGCCGAAACCGCACCTGGCAGCACAGCGCCTCGCAGACGTGTCCTCGGCGTGGGGCCACCGCTTCTACATGAAGAGCGCCTTCCTCCGCAGCCTGCCCGGGGAGCTCGTCGATATGGCAGTCCAGCACGCCCACGGGATTCCTGAGGGAGCCGGGGGCGAGTTCGGTTTCTGGTCTTGGGGCCGGGCGATCGCCGAGGTGCCGGAGGACGCGACCGCGTTCACGGGCCGCACGGCGGCCTACTGGATGGGCGCCGAGATCCAGTGGGACGATCCTGCGCTCGACGGGCCGTGCCGGGAGTGGGCACGGGCGGGAATGGCCGACGTCGGGCCGTTCACCACCAGCGGCCGCTACGTCAACGACGTCGCCGAACCGCGGGAGAACGCGCGCGCGATCTACGGCGGCGGGAAGTACGAGCGGCTGGTCGGGCTCAAGCGCATTTGGGACCCGGACAACGTTTTCCGGATGAATCAGAACATCCGCCCATAGCGGCAACCCGGACGGGCGGCTGGGATCTGCCCTGAAACGACTACCGGGCAGGAGAAAGGGCCCCCACCCTCTCGGGTGAAGGCCCTGCTGTGGCTCCGCTGGGGCCGCCGCTTCAGCCGGCTGGCGGCCTCACCGCTTGCCTGCTCGGCTAAGCGCGTGGCTTAGGCGAAGTCGGAGACTGCGGGGTCCGGGCCGATACGGCCGGCGCCCTCCGCCGAGTTGTCCATGCCGTTGATGGCCTGCACATCGGTCTCGTCCAGGCTGACATCCAGCGCAGCGTAGTTCTCGCGGATGCGTGATTCGGTCACGGACTTGGGGATGACCACGTTGCCGATCGCCAGGTGCCAGGCGATGACCACCTGCGCCGGGGTGGCGTTGTGCTTGGCCGCGATCTGGCCGATGACCGCACTCTCCAGCAGCTCACCGCCCTGGCCGAGCGGCGACCAGGCCTCGGTAAGGATGCCCTTGGAGGCGTTGAATTCCCGCAGCTCGGCCTGGTTGAAGAAAGGGTGCAGTTCGACCTGGTTGATGGCCGGTACAACGCCGGTCTCGTCAATCAGGCGCTGCAGGCCTTCCTTGGTGAAGTTGGAGACGCCGATGGTCTTCACACGGCCCTGCTTCTGCAGCTCGATAAGAGCCTTCCAGCTGTCCAGGTACTTGTCCTGCTTGGGCTGCATCCAGTGGATCAGGTACATGTCCAGGGTCGCCAGGCCCAGGCGCTCCATGGATTCCTCGAAGGCCTTCAGCGTGGACTCGTAGCCCTGGTCCGCGTTCCACAGCTTGGTGGTGATGAAGATTTCCTCGGGCGTGAGGCCTGAGCGCTCGATCGCGCGGCCCACGCCTGCCTCATTGCCATAGATCTTGGCGGTGTCGATGTGGCGGAAGCCTGCCTCGAAGGCCTGGACAACCACCTTCTCGGCGATGTCGTCTTCAACCTGCCACACTCCGTAGCCAAGCTGGGGAATGGTGTTGCCGTCATTGAAAGTCAGTACCGGTGAAAAAGTCATCTGGCTATCCTTGCAACGACCCCGGCATACCGCCAGCACAAACGGCTCAGCTAAGCTAGGCGCTTAACCGGGAATATCAGCCCCGCAGCCGGGGATCCGAGGTCCCTCAGTCGGTGGCGGCCGCCCCGGCAAGCCGGCGTTCGGCGTCGTTGACGTGTTCCAGCACCATCCGGGCGCGGCGCCGGACCGATTCCGCGCCGGCCGGAACGGGGCCGGCGGCGAGGCGGAGCATCGCGGCTGCCTCGGCAGTGGTGGCCAGGGAGTTGCCGGCCGTGGACAGGGCACGGTGGACCCCGGCCAGGGTCCCCGGAATGTCGAGGCCCTCGCTGGGCGCACGCCGCTGGGCCTCCACGCAGATCCTCCGGACCCGCCCCGAGAGCTCCGTGAGTTCATTGGCGATCTCAACGAGCTCGGCATAGAGCGCCTCGTCCTGCACCCCCTCGAGGATCTGGTGGTAGCGGTCGAGGCCGCGGGTGAAGCGGTCGTGAGCCCGCCGCCAGAGGCCCTTGCCGAGTTCGGCATCGTCTTTGCGTCCCTGCCGGGCCGCGCTAAAGAATCCCAAGAGTGCCCTAGAGATACTGGCCGGGACCGTGGTCCGGGTCCGCGGGTACGGGGGGCCGGGAGGGATCGGCACCGGGCTTGGCCGCGGCGCGCTGGGGCTCGCCGTTCTCGCCGATAATCACGCCGGGGGCGATCACTGTTCCGGGCGGCAATTGGCGGAGCTGTGCCTGCGCGATGGAGTGCTCCCGGGCGGCATGCTGGGCTGCGATGGCGGTCTGGATGCCGTGGAAGAGGCCCTCCAGCCAGCCAACCAGCTGGGCCTGGGCGATCCGCAGCTCCGCGTCCGACGGGGTTCCGTTTGCGGGAAAGGGAAGGGTGATCCGTTCCAGTTCCTCGACCAGTTCCGGTGCGAGGCCGTCTTCCAGTTCCTTGATGGAGCGTTCATGGATTTCGGCGAGCCGAACGCGCGCCGCGTCGTCGAGCGGGGCCGTTTTCACTTCGTCCAGGAGCTGTTTCATCATGGTGCCGATCCGCATGACCTTCGCGGGTTCGTCAACGAGGTCCTGGAGCTGGCTGGGCTTCGGCCGCGCTCCCGCGGGGCGGCCCTGCCTTCCCGGTCCCCCGGGCTGTCCTGGCTGTCCAGGTTCCGACGGCTGGCTGCCGTCGCCGGCCGGCTGGGAGTCCAGGGTAGTCCCTTCGATGGGAACGCCGTCGTTGGGCTGAGTGTCGTGCGGATCGCTCATGGCTTCATACTCTCACGAGCCCGGGACCGCGCAGCGGGCCGGTACCGTGCCATGCCCCAAAACTCAACAATCCCGGCAACACACAGCGGAGGGCGCCGATCAGCCGGAACCGGTCAGCAGCACCGGCCCTGCGGATTGGCTTCCTGGCGGTCCGTCTGGTCCCGCCAGAACTCCCGCTCGGTCATCGGCGGGGAGCCGTGGCCGGCTTCGGCGTGGTGGGCCAGGTACTTCGCGTACGCGTCCGCACCCATGACACCGCCCAGGTACCGCGCGAATCCCCGGAAGCCTGCCACTACGGCGTTCATCTGTGCCTCCGCATTAGTGCTGGGTTGCCTTTGCGGCCCGTTTGTCCGCCGGCAGCTGGTCCCACTTCGCCAGGAGCTCACGCTCTGCCGCGGTGGGAGCCGGTCCGGCCGGAGCGAAGACCCGGGACGGCAGGGCCGGATCCTCGTTGTCGCTGTTGACCACACCTGCCTTCGTGTTGCGGAACGCCTTGTAGGTGGCGATCAGCGCGGCCACGATAACGATGATGCTGAGCACCACGAAGATGACTGAGAGCCAGCCCTGGATCGCGGTGTTGCGGATTACGGCTTCCATGGCCGGGACGGTCTTCGCCGTACCGAAGGAGGTCTTGCCGTCCGCGAGTGCCTTGGAGAAGGCTGCGTTGTTGGCGAAGTAGCCGACCGCCGGAGTGGAGGAGAAGATCTTCTGGTAGCTGGCCGTGATGGTCACGACGGCCGCGAAGGCCATCGGGACCGCCACGATCCAGAGGTACTTGAAGGAGCCCCTCTTGGCCGCGATGGCCAGGCAGACGGACAGGGCGATGGCGGCCAGCAGCTGGTTGGCGATGCCGAACAGCGGGAACAGCGTATTGATGCCGCCCAGCGGATCCGTGACGCCCATGATCAGCACGGCGCCCCACGCTGCGACCATCACGGCGGTGGCAAGCCACGCGCCGGGACGCCAGGAGTGCTCCTTGAACTTCGGGATGAAGTTGCCGATCGAGTCCTGCAGCATAAAGCGCGCGACGCGCGTGCCGGCGTCGACCGCGGTGAGGATGAACAAGGCCTCGAACATGATGGCGAAGTGGTACCAGAAGGCCATCATGGCGGTGCCGCCGATGAACTGCTGCATGATGTGGGCAAGGCCCACGGCGAGGGTCGGCGCTCCGCCGGTGCGGGAGATGATGCTGGTCTCCCCGACATTGGCTGCCGTCTCGGCAAGCATGTTGGGGCTGATGTTCACGCCGGACAATCCCAGGCTGTTGACCCAGGCGGCCGCGGTTTCCACGGTGCCGCCGGTGAGTGCGGCCGGGGAGTTCATCGCGAAGTAGAGCCCGCGGTCAATGGAGATCGCCGCGACGAGGGCCATGATGGCCACGAAGGACTCCATCAGCATGCCGCCGTACCCGATGAAGCGGGTCTGGCGTTCCTTCTCGATCAGCTTCGGCGTGGTGCCGGAGGCGATCAGCGCGTGGAATCCCGAAAGCGCACCACAGGCGATGGTGACAAAGAGGAACGGGAACACCGCACCCGGGAAGACGGGCCCATTATCGCGGCTGGCGAACTCGCTGAAGGCCGGGACCGAGATTTCCGGGCGCACCACGATGACTGCCACGGCCAGCATCGCGATGACACCGATCTTCATGAAGGTGGAAAGGTAGTCACGCGGAGCCAGCAGGAGCCAGACCGGCAGAATCGCTGCGATGAAGCCGTAGATGATGAGCGCCCACGCGATGGTGACCTTGTCCAGCGTGAAGAAGGCATGGCCCCAGTCAGTGGCGGCAACGGCGCCGCCGCCGATGATGGCGGCCATCAGCAGCACAAACCCGATCAGGGAAACTTCCATGATCTTGCCGGGGCGGATGAAGCGCAGGTAAACGCCCATGAAGAGGGCGATCGGGATCGTCATGCCGACGGAGAAGACGCCCCACGGGCTTTCGGCCAGGGCGTTGACGACGACGAGGGCCAGGATGGCGACGATGATCACCATGATCAGCAGGGTGGCGACCAGGGCGGCGGTGCCGCCGATGACGCCGAGTTCCTCGCGGGCCATCTGGCCCAGGGAGCGTCCGCCGCGGCGCATGGAGAAGAACAACACGACGTAGTCCTGGACAGCTCCGGCGAACACAACGCCGAAGATGATCCAGATGGTGCCCGGGAGGTAGCCCATCTGGGCGGCGAGGATCGGGCCCACCAGGGGTCCGGCGCCGGCGATGGCGGCGAAGTGGTGGCCGAACAGGACGTTGCGGTCCGTGCGGACGTAGTCTTTGCCGTCAGCTTTGTACTCTGCGGGCGTGGCCCGGCGGTCGTTCGGCTTGAGCAGGTAGCGCTCGATGACCTTGGAGTAGAAGCGGTAGCCGATCAGGTAGGTGCAGACCGCGGCGAACACGAACCAGATGGCGTTGACCGTTTCGCCGCGGACAATCGCGAGCATGAACCATGCCACGGCGCCCAGCAGGGAGATCGCCACCCAGAGTGCGATCTTGGCCGGCGTCCATTTCCGCTCTTCGGTTTCGAGCACAGTCGCGTCCACGGCGGTGGGCGGCAGGGTCGGGTCCGGCGTAATGCCGTCGTCGACCAGTAAGTTTTTTGGCGTGCCATCTGGCATTGTGCCCATGTCTCCTCCTTGAGAAACCCCAACTGGGCAAATCCACGACAGATGTGCCCCAAGGCACCCTACCAACCACGACGATTCAAGGGTATGGCTTTGTGTTAGGCGGTTCAGTGGAGGCGATGAACGGCCGGGCAAAAGCGCCGAACGGCAGGGTTGTTACCGGACGGTGTTACTTTCCGGTACAGGCGCTTGCCGGTACACGCCCTGGCGGTTACTGCCCTGCCGGTGGGCCGGGAGTCAGGCGGGCGGGACGGTCAACTGCATGAGCCGGGCCTCGCAGAGGTCCAGCCAGCGCACCTCGGCCTCGGTCTGGAAAATGAGTGAATCCAGTACCAGCAGCCGCGCGGTGTCGGTCGGGCGGTGCTGGGATGCCGTGTCTCGCCGGGCCTTGGTGTAATCCTGCAGTGCCCGGATGGACACTGCGCGCTGGGCGTGGATGGCGGCGCCGACGTCAACGCCGGGGAGCGTCAGGCCCAGTGCGAGCTTGATGGCCAGTTCGTTCCGCGGCGGGCTGGTCCGCGGCACCGGTGAGGTGAACCAGTTGCTGACTTCAGCGCGCCCTTCGGCGGTGATGCTGTAAACGACGTGGCCCTCACCGTCGGCACCATCCTTGCGGACCAGGCCGTCGCGCTCCAGGCGGTCGAGGGTGGTGTAGACCTGCCCGATATTGAGGGGCCAGGAGGATCCGGTGCGGTCTTCGAATTCGATCCTGAGCTGGTAGCCATAGCGTGGCCGGTCCTGCAGGAGGGCGAGGAGGCTGTGACGGATGGACATGATGCCCCCAAAGGGTAGCGGAACGACAGCATACACGCGCCCCAAGACGCGTGTATACCGCGTATGGAATTACAATACAGTCATTTGATATCCCGAAGCAATTCGGATATGCCACGAATGGAATAAGTGTTGAGGCCCAGGCCACAGGGCCTGGGCCACAGGCTACATGACCAGCAGGATTTTTCCGACATGGTCGCCGGAGTCGAAGTACCGGTGCGCGGCAGCGACCTGCTCCAGCGGGAACGTCCTTGCGACCAGCGGCCGGATCCGCCCATCGGCCAGCATCGGCCAGACCGCGTCGCGGACAGCATCCATGATCACGGTCTTCTCTTCCACGGGCCGCGGGCGCAACGCCGTCGCTATGATCGCCGCCCGCTTACTCAGCAGTTTTCCGAGGTCCAGTTCGCCCTTGGCACCGCCCTGCAGACCGATCACCACCAAGCGCCCGTAGTCCGCCAGCGCGTCCACGTTCTGCGTGAGGTACTTGGCCCCGACGACGTCCAGGATGACATCCGCGCCCTTGCCGCCATTCTGCGCGCGCAGGCTCTCCGGGAAGTCCTCCTCGGCGTAGTTGATCGCGATGTCCGCACCGAGGAATGCCTTGGCGGTGCCGACCTTCTCTGCGGTGCCCGCCGTGGCGGCCACCACGGCCCCAAAGGCCTTGGCGAGCTGGATGGCCATGGTACCGATGCCGCCGGTGGCCCCGTGGATGAGGACGGTCTCGCCCGGCTGCAGCTGCGCCGTCATGATGAGGTTGGAATACACCGTCGCCGCAACCTCCGGCAGGGATGCCGCGGTGACGACGTCGACGCCGTCGGGGACCTTCAGGACCTGCCCCGCCGGAACGGCCACCTGCTGGGCGTAGCCGCCGCCGGCCAGCAGGGCCACGACTTTGTCCCCCACGGAGAAGGGTTTGGTGACGCCGGGCCCAAATCCGGCGATCCGGCCGGACACTTCCAGCCCGGGAACCTCCGAGGCGCCGGGTGGCGGCGGGTAGTGGCCCTTGCGCTGCTGGACGTCGGCGCGGTTTAGCCCCGCGGCCACGACGTCGATCAGCACCTCGCCGGGGCCGGGCACCGGGGACGGGACCTCGCGGACCTCCAGGGCCTCGGGTCCGCCCGGCTTTGAGATATAGACAGCCTTCATGGAGAACTCCCGATTCCTAACGAACTTGTTGCAGCCGTCGAGCGCGGATGCGGCTACGGCACACCACGCCCGGGGCGCCTCCTCCCAGAGTAGGCGGAGGAGTTGCCCCTGTCCGCGGGCGCGCCCGCGGTTTTTGTTGCTGCCGACTGCCTATGAAACACTACTCGTTAGGGAAGGTTGTCCGAGCGGCCGATGGAGCTGGTCTTGAAAACCAGTGTGCGGTAACCCCGTACCAAGAGTTCGAATCTCTTACCTTCCGCGAATAATGCCCCTGGTTCAGCGCTCTGCGCGGAACCGGGGGCATTTTTGCGTGTCCGGCCAGCCCGCCGGACCATTGAAACCGTCGGTGCTCCGGCATAGTCTCGCGGTGTCTTCTCCACTACCCCACACATTCGGCGGCCCCGGCAGCACGATTCACGGCCGCAGAAGAGAACAGGAGCCCACAATGCCAACACCCGATCACTCCAACGGAGCGCCGTGCTGGATCGACCTGATGACCTCCGACACCGAGAAGGCCAAGTCGTTCTATGGCGCGCTTTTTGGCTGGACCTTCGAGACCGGCGACCAGGAGAAATACGGCGGCTACATCACGGCGCGGAAGAACGGCAAGTCCGTCGCCGGGATGATGCAGAAGCAGGCAGAGCAGGCCGGTTTCCCGGACGTCTGGTCCACCTACCTGCGCACGGACGATGCCAGGACGACGGTCAAGAGCGCGGCGGAGCATGGCGGACAGGTCTACATGGAACCCATGGACGTCCCCGAACAAGGCAGCATGGCCATGGTCGGCGATGCCACGGGCGCGGCCGTCGGCATCTGGCAGCCCGGCGAGATGAAGGGCTACGAACTCGCCGCGGAAGCCGGAACCGCGGCATGGCATGAACTCCATACCAAGGACTACGCCACCGCGGTCAAGTTCTACCAGGACGTGTTCGGCTGGGACACCTTCGTCTTGAGCGACACCCCTGAATTCCGCTACACCACCCTCGGAGCCGGGGACGCCGCCAAAGCCGGGATCATGGACGCCTCCGGCTACCTCCCTGCCGAGGTCCCGTCCAACTGGCAGGTCTACTTCGCGGTTGAGGACGCGGACGCCGCCACCGAGAAGGCCGCGTCGATGGGCGCAACAGTGATCCAGGCACCGGAAGACAGCCCGTTCGGACGCCTCGCCACCCTTACTGATCCCACCGGGGCCATGTTCAAGATCGTCGCCGGAAACCGCTGACGCGCGCCCGCCCCGGATCTGAGCGTCCCTCGAAAAACTTCAGAAAAGCTGAGCAAAAGCTTTAATAAAACTGCTGTAGTAAATACCGGCCAGCCCCTTCCCATGCGGAAACTGGCCGGTATTCTTTTGGGATGCCCGGCGCCTGGAGCCGCCGCGGATAGCTAATTCACGCAGTTCGAAAGCTCCGTCAACACCATCGCTGGGGCCGCAGCCAGGGTCTCCAGGGCGGCTGTGACACGTCCCGCTGGGGGACGTCTCGCCGAATGCACACGCAAGACACATCGTGTTCATTCACCCCTGTTTTGATGTGCCGGGACCTGCTTGACCAGGAGCAACGACCGGCCGGTCCGCGGCATCACCCGGACACCCTCCACCCAGCCCTTACCCGGGCACCTAATGAGAGTTAGAGCGGATGAAACACATACCTTGGAAAACAGCGCTCGGCGCAGCGCTGTCCGCGGGGCTCATCGCAGCCCCGCTGGCCGCTGTGCCGGCGTTTGCCGTGGAGGTCTCCCCGGCAGCGGCTGGCACTTCGCCGGTCATCATCAACGAGGCGTACCTCAGCGGCGGCAGCGCCGGAGCAGCCTACAAGAACAAGTTCGTTGAGCTGTACAACACCTCGGACGCCCCGGTTTCGCTGGACGGCTGGTCGCTCCAGTACCGCGCCCCGGGCAATTCAGGGGCGCCGGGCAATGTTGCGCCCCTGTCCGGCACCATTCCGGCGAAGGGCTTCTACCTGCTCAAGGCCGGCAGCAATGGCGCAAACGGCGCGGATCTTCCCGCCGCCGACGCCACGTCCACCGGGTTCAACATTGGAAACCCGGGCGGAACCATCGTGCTTGCAAAACAAGCCACAGCCCTGACCGACCTCGCCACCGGCTCCGTGATCGAGCAGGGGGCCGTGGCAGATCTTCTCGGCTACGGCACCTCACTGACCTTCGAAAGCCAGGCAGCCAAGGCCCCCTCTGCCACCACCGATGTCAAAAGCCTGAACCGCAGCAACGGTGTTGACAGCAACAACAACTCCGCGGACTTCACGCTGAACACCACGATCACCCCCAAGGCGGTCAACGGCGCAGCCGCCCCCGTCGATCCTCCGGTCGACCCGGGCCCCGTCACTCCGCCGGCAGCCAAGACCATTGCCGAGATCCAGGGCAACGGCACCGCCAGCCCGCTCGTCGGGACCTCCGTCACCACCCGGGGCAAGGTCACCGCGGCATTCCCCACCGGCGGATTCGCGGGCTACTACATCCAGACCCCCGGCACCGGCGGCGATCTGACCCCGGCCAACCACCCGGCGTCGGACGCCATCTTCGTCTTCTCGTCCGCCACGGCCGGTTCCGTCCAGATCGGCGATTACGTCGAGGTGACTGGTGCCGTCAGCGAATACTACGGCATGACCCAGGTGAGCGTCGCCGCCGCGGCAGGCGTCTTGAAGCTCACCGAGGCCGCCCCCGAGGTCAAGGCCACCGGCTTTGCCCTCCCGGCCGACGAAGCCTTCCGTGAATCGCTCGAAGGCATGTTGCTGACCCCGCAGGGACCTGTCACGGTCGCCGACAACTTCTCGCTGAACCAGTATGGCGAAATCGGCCTGGCCAGCGGCACCACCCCGCTGGAACAGCCCACCGCCGTCGCGCCCTACGGTTCGGCCGAGTACAACGCCACCGTCGCCGCCAACGCCGCCCGCGGCATCAAGCTCGACGACGGCGCCACCACCAACTTCCTCAAGGACGCCACCACCAAGGCACTGGAGCTGCCCTACCTGACCACGACGGAACCCGTCCGCGTCGGCGCACCGGTGAGCTTCAAGACCAACGTGGTGCTCAGCTACACCAACAACTCCTGGAAGTTCCAGCCGCTGACCCAGCTGACCCCGGCCAACGCGGACACGGTGCAGCCCGTAAGCTTCGGCGCCACCACCCGCACGGACGCCCCGGCAGCTGTCGGCGGCAACCTCAAGATCGCCTCATTCAACGTGCTGAACTACTTCCCCACCACGGGCGATCAGCTCACCGGGTGCACGTATTACACGGACCGGGCCGGCAGCCCGATCACCGTCCGCGGAGGCTGCGACGCCCGCGGCGCGGCCAACGCCGAAAACCTCCAGCGCCAGCAGGACAAGATCGTCGCCGCCATCAGCAAGTCCGGCGCCGACGTCGTGTCCCTCATGGAGGTCGAGAACTCCGCACAGTTCGGCAAGAACCGTGACGACGCCCTGGCCAAGCTGGTTGACGCCCTGAACATCGCCACGCCGGGGATCTGGGACTACGTCCGCACACCCGCCAACGCGCCTCCCCTGGCGGACGAGGACATGATCCGCACCGCCTTCATTTTCAAGAAGGCCGCAGCAGAGCCGGTGGGCGAATCCATCATCCTCAACGACACCGTCGCCTTCGCAAGTGCCCGCAAGCCGCTGGCACAGGTCTTCAAGCCGGTCGGCGCAACCGACGACAAGAAGTTCATCGCGATCGCCAATCACTTCAAGTCCAAGGGTTCAGCCGCCACTCCCGACGACACGGACAAGGGCCAGGGCGCCTCAAACCTCGCCCGCACCGCCCAGGCCCAGTCCCTGCTGGCGTTCTCTGACGAACTGCAGAAGTCCAAGGGCACCGACAAGGTCTTCCTGATCGGCGACTTCAACTCCTACGCCAAGGAAGACCCGATCAACGTCCTCACGGCCGCGGGTTACGTCAACCAGGACGAAAAGGCCAAGAACGCCGACGGTTCCGCCAAGCACTCCTACCTCTTCGGGGGCCTGGTGGGCTCGCTGGACCACATCCTCGCCTCACCGGGCGCCAACGCCATCGCCACCGGCGCCGACATCTGGAACATCAACTCCGTGGAGTCCGTGGCCCTGGAGTACAGCCGGTACAACAACAACGTGACCAACTACTACGCTCCGGACCAGTTCCGGGCGAGCGACCACGATCCGGTGGTGGTGGGCCTGAACCTGCCGACGACCCCGGCCATCCCGGCCAGCGTTGAGCTGAACCTCCTCGGCATCAATGACTTCCATGGCCGCATCGATTCCAACACCGTGTTCTTCGCGGGAACCATCGAGAAGCTGCGGGCCGCGGCTGCCCCCGGCGCCACGGCATTCCTCTCTGCGGGCGATAACATCGGCGCCTCGCTGTTCGCCTCGGCCGTTGCCAAGGACCAGCCGACCATCGATGTGCTGAACGCCCTTGAGCTGCGGACCTCGGCCGTGGGCAACCACGAGTTCGACGGCGGCTGGGCCGACCTGCGCGACCGCGTCATCGCGGGCGGCAGCAACGCCCAGTTCCGCTATCTGGGCGCCAACGTCTACAAGAAGGGCACTACCGAGCCGGTCCTGCCGGAGTACACGGTGCTTGACCTGAACGGCGTCAAGGTCGCTGTGATCGGAACCGTCACGCAGGAAGTGCCCTCACTGGTCACCCCCGCGGGCATCGCCGATCTCGAGTTCGGCGACGCCGTTGACGCCATCAACCGCGTCGCGGCGAAGATCAAGGCGGACAAGCTCGCCGACGTGATCGTGGTGGAAAACCACGACGGCGCCGGTTCCGGCGCGCCCGAAGGCTCCACCCTGGCGCAGGAAGTCGCCGCCGGCGGCCCCTTCGCCAAGATGGTCACCGGGGTTACCCCCGATGTTGCGGCGATCTTCAACGGCCACACCCACAAGCAGTACTCCTGGGATGCCCCGGTCCCCGGCGTTGAGGGCAAGACCCGCCCGATCGTCCAGACCGGCAACTATGGCGAGTACATCGGCCAGATCCAGTTGACCATCGACACGAAGACCATGTCGGTCACCAGCTACAAGGCTGGCAACGTCAAGCGCACCACCACCACCGACCAGCCGGCAGCTGCCCTCGTCGCCGACTACCCCCGGGTCGCCGCCGTCAAGACCATCGTTGACAAGGCCCTCGCCGACGCAGCAGTGGTCGGCAACCAGCCGGTCGGCGCGGTGAAGGCCGATATCACCACCGCATTCACGCCTGCCACCGCCACCACCCCGGCAGCACGCGATGACCGCGGCAGCGAGTCCACCCTGGGCAACCTCGTCGCGGATTCCCTGGTCGACTCACTCAAGGCGCCGGAACTCGGCGGTGCCGAGATCGGCGTCGTCAACCCGGGCGGCCTGCGCAACGAGCTGTACTACGCGCCGGACGGCACCATCACCTACGCCGAGGCCAACGCGGTCCTGCCGTTCGTGAACAACCTCTGGACCACGTCGCTGACGGGCGGGCAGTTCAAGACGCTCCTGGAGCAGCAGTGGCAGACCAACCCGGACGGCACGGTTCCCAGCCGCGCCTACCAGCAGCTCGGCCTGTCCAAGAACGTCAACTACACCTACGACGCCGCCCGCGCCGCCGGTGACCGGATCACCTCGATCCGGGTCAACGGCGCGCTGATCGACCCGGCGAAGTCCTACCGGATCGGAACGTTCAGCTTCCTGGCAACGGGCGGCGACAACTTCCGCATCTTCACCTCCGGCGCCAACACCAAGGACTCCGGCCTTGTGGACCGCGACGCGTGGATCAAGTACCTGCAGGCACACAGCCCGGTCTCGCCGGACTTCGCACGCCGCTCCGTTGCCGTGGTCAACACCACCGCCGCAGAGGTCAAGGGCGGGGAGGCCATCACCCTGGCAGTCTCCAAGCTGGACCTCACCTCGCTGGGCAGCCCGGTGAACACCTCGCTGCGCGCCGGGTTCTCGGATTCGAAGGGCATCGTCACGGCACTCGGCACGGTACCGGTTTCCGCCGGTGCGGCCACGGTGAGCGTGTTGGTTCCCGCGGGTGCGGCAGCGGGCACGGGCACCCTGGTGCTCACCGCCGTCGAATCCGGCACCGTGGTGAAGGCGAACGTCCCGGTCGCGGCCAGCACGCCGGTCCCGCCGAAGTGCACCGCACCGGTTCCGCCGACGAAGTGGTACGACCTCAAGGGCTGGATCAAGTACTCCATCGCCTGGCTCCAGTACCGGAAGTGCCTCAGGGGCTAGCTTCCACGCCCTGACCCAGTGAGCATGCCCTCCCCCGGGCCGCAGCGGTGGACATATAGCCAATATGTCCACCGCTCAGCCCGGACGGAGGGCATGCTCATTTTTGCGGGCGCAGGCGCATGGTGGCTATGTGACGGATGTTAGCAATGTGACGTGTGCGCATTCACTACCCGCTGGTAGCGTCTGGAGCATGGGTAGGGGAAAGTTCCACCGGGCGGTCGGTCTCGTCATTGCTGTCCTGGCGTCCACCGGGGCCACGCTGCTCTGGTTCGCGGTCATTGCCGGCGGCCCGGACATGACCGACGCCCCGACCCACGAAGTCATCGTCGGCGTCTGGAGTTTGCTCTACAACACCGACAGTCCGGGTCCGCGCGTGATGCTCGCCGCCATGGCGCTCGCGCTGACGATGGCCGCCAGCGTCGCGCTCCTTGAACGCAGGATCACCACGAGAAGCCGCCGGTCCTCGAACCCGCGCATCACTCCCTTGGCGCCCAAAGTGGTGATGGCTGCAACCCACGGCGACTTTGCCGGGCCTGTCACCGTGACCGTGCTGATTCCTGCCCACAACGAGGAGGCTTCCCTCCCTTCAACGCTCGCGTCCCTGCTGGCCCAGTCGCACCGGCCCGACCGCATCATTGTGATCGCAGACAACTGCACCGACTCGACCGCCGACGCCGCCCGCCGGGCCGGCGTCGAGGTCATCGAGTCCGTCGGCAACACCCAGAAGAAAGCCGGCGCCCTCAACCAGGCGCTCACAGGACTGCTTCCGGGCCAGGGCGAGAATGACGTCGTTATGGTGATGGACGCCGATACCCAGCTCGACGACGGCTTCCTCGCCGCCGCCGTCACCCGCTTCACCGGGGACCGGGCGCTCATGGCCGTCGGGGGGCTCTTCTACGGCGAGGAAGGGCACGGCCTGCTGGGACAGTTCCAGCGCAACGAATACATCCGGTACGGCCGGCAGATCCGACGACGGCGGGGCCGGGTCTTTGTCCTCACCGGCACCGCCTCGCTGTTCCGGCCGCGCGCCCTGCGCACCGTCGCCGGGCAACGCGGCGATTCCCTTCCCGGCACCCCAGGCGATGTCTACGACACCTCGGCCCTGACGGAGGACAACGAGCTGACCATCGCCCTGAAATCCCTCGGAGCGCTGATGATCTCACCGTCGGAATGCACCGTGGTCACCGAACTGATGCCGAGCTGGCAGATGCTCTGGGCCCAGCGGCTCCGCTGGCAGGGGGCGCCCTCGAAAACATCGGCGAGTACGGGATCACTCCACAGACCCTGCGCTACTGGGCGCAGCAGCTGGGGATCGGCTACGGCGTCATAGCCCTGGGCTGCTACCTTGTGCTGCTGTTGCTCATGGTGCTGTCCCTGGATGACTGGATCTGGTTCCCGTTCTGGATGGGCATGGGCATCGTCTTCGTCGTCGAGCGCGTGGCCACGGTCTGGCACGGCGGCTGGCGCGCCCGGCTCCTGGCCCTGCTGCTCCTGCCCGAACTCTTCTTCGATATGTTCCTCAACGTCGTCTACGTCAAGGGGATCATCGATATCTCCCTGGGCCGGACCGCCCACTGGAAACACGTCCAACACGCGGCATCCGGCACCGGGTCCACGGTCAGGGTGGGCCCGTGATGCCTATCGTCGTGGTTCCCGCCGGCATCCTGCTCCCGGAGTCGTTCCTGCATAGTCAGTGGTTCGCCATCATGGCGACCTTTGTGGCGATCAACACCGTCATGTATGCGGCCCTGGCTGTTTCGAAGCTCCTGCCCAAGCTGCACCGCCCCAACTGGCTTCGCCGCCGTCACGAACGCTCCGAGACCCGCAGCATCTACCCCGAGGCGCCGAAGTAACGGCTTCCCACGAATGAGCATGCCCTCCCCCGGGCCGCAGTGCTGGACATATAGCCCCTATGTCCAGCGCTCAGCCCGTACGGAGGGCATGCTCATTCGCGGGTGGACCCGTCAGGACCCGTCACGAGCCGAACACCCGAGGATGGCCCGGGCGATTTCGTCGGCATCCCGCAGGGTGCGCTGGCCACTGCGGTACACGGGTCCGCTTTTCTGCCGGGCCTCGGCCGCGATCGCGGTTCCCCACTGCACGGCGGAGAGCTGCAGCCCCAGGACATACAGTCCGTCTGTCACCGAGCCGTTGGAGCCCAGCGGCCGGTACGGGTGCGGCGCCACGTCCAGCCCGGACGTCGGCACCGGCGTTCCTTCCGCCGTCATCATGAGCCTCGGGCGGACCAGGCCTTCGGCGAGCAGCTGCTCCAGCAGGGGTGAGTCGTTGATCGCGATCCGGTTGGCCGGCGCCAGCGCCTCGACCATGGCCCTGGCGGTGACCACGTCCCCGCTGCCGTCGTCCGTGCCGTTCCCCACCCAGGGCGATACGGCCGTGAAGGTCCCCGTTTTGCGGTCCACCCCGAACTTCGGGTCCGGCCCGACGAACCGGACGACGCCGGCGCTGACCAGGGCCGCAAGCTGTTGGGCCCGCAGCGCGGGCGGCCCGCTGGCCAGGCCCTCGACGAAAGCTTCGAACCAGCCGCGAAGCCCGGCGACCCACGATTCATCGGTGATGCCGCCGTCCGCGACGGCGGTCTTGAGCACCGCCCGGCCATGGTGCAGGGCGCCGATGGCCATCTTCACCGGGTCGTCCTCCCCCAGGGCGGATCGCCGGGCGTCGTCGAGCAGATACTCGACGACGGCGTTGTCCAGTTCTGCGCGGGAGCCGAATGACCTGCCGGCCAGCGGTGCCGCCAGTCCCAGGAGGTTGAGCCGGTGGGCGGGACGGAGGTGGACCTCGAGGACGGAGTCCACCTGGTTTTCCCATTTCGCGGCGGAGTGCGCATGCGGGTGCAGGGCCTGCTCCAGCTCCTTCAGGAACTCCTTCGGATCCGTGAGGATGGCCCCCGGCTGCGAGCGCGCCAGCGTGGAGTAGTAGGCCCAGAAGGCATCGCGGTGCAGGAGGGGCCAGAGGTCGTGGTCGAAGGCAGGCCGGATTCCCGCCTCCGCGAATTTCGCCAGGGCGCTTTCGGTGCAGTACCTGAGCGTCACGGCATCGGGGTAGTACCCGGCGAGCGTTGCCTTGGCCCGGTACGGGGTGCCGCGCCGGGAGGCGGCGATGATGAGCGGTTCGCGGCCGGAGGGGAGGTAGCTCATTCCGCCGTCCCCGCCCGGCAGGAACCGCCCGCCGCGGCCTTCGGTCAGCTGGCCCATGGCATCAAAGAAGTTCAGGCCCATGCCGCGCACCAGCACCGGCTTGACCGCCGGCACGAGCGACCAGTCGACGTCGGCCGGAGCAGCCGGAGGCAGGTACAGCAGCCCGAATTCCTCGGCTGCCGCGCGGAGTTCGCGCTGTTCGGGGTTGAGCCGCGAGTCGAGGTGGCCGAGGGCCAGCACCACGGAATCAACGGTGAGGGCCGCGCCGTCGGCCAGCCCGACGTCGAACCTCACACGGCCGTCGTCCTCTTCGCCGGCCCCGGGAGCGGCGGCGTGGCGGACGGAGGTCGCCGTCGTGCTGTGGAAATCCACCGTGGCGCCGGCTGGGAGGCGGGACAGCAGCTCTTCCACGGTGGAGCGCAGGTAGCGCCCGTACAGGGCCCGGCTGGGGAAGTCCGCCGCACCCAGGCCGGACAGTTCGGCGCGCTCCTCGGCGGTGAGCGAAGGGTGCGGCTGCCCGCGCTGCAGTTCACGCCAGCGGTCGAAGGTATGGCCGGCGAGCGGGCGCGCGAGGTCCGGGTCCTCGGGGATGACGGTGGGGTAGAACGACTGCGTGTTCATCAGGTACAGCCGGGACTGGCCCGGCTGCCAGACGTGTCCCGGCCCCGCGGGATAGGGGTCAATGACGTCAATGTGCAAGGTGGCGCCCGGTCGGGCGGGCGCCCAGTTGGCCAGCAGCCGCTCCAGCACGCTCGTGCCCCGGGGACCGGCGCCAATCACTGCCGTCCGGATGCTCTGCGATATGCCCACGGCATCCAGCGTATCGGCAACCGGCCCGCGGCCCGGACCTGCCGGATCCGCCCGGGACGGCTTCAGGGGCCCGCGGCTTGACTTGCTACTGGCGCGCCGATGTTGCTTGGATGGAAAAATGACCACCGCTGAAGCTGCTCCCCCGCCCGAGTCCGACCGTCCCGCCGCGTCCACCGGGTCCGCCGCGGACGGGACCGCCCCCGAACCCGTCGACGAGAACATCTGGCTCGAGGAGATCTACGGCGACGAACAGCTCGCCTGGGTCCGGGAACAGAACGCCCGCACCGAGGAGCTCCTGGAGGGCCCGGACTACGCCGCCCTGGAAAACAGCATCCTCGAGGTGCTCGACTCCACCGACCGGATCGCCATGGTGGGCAAGCACGGCGAGTGGTACTACAACTTCTGGAAGGACCAGGAGAACCCGAAGGGCCTGTGGCGCCGGACCAGCTGGGACAGCTACCGCGGCGGATCACCGGACTGGGACGTCCTGCTGGATGTGGACGCCCTTGCCGCGGCGGAAGGTGAGGAGTGGGTGTTCCACGGCGCCAACTTCCTGCGCCCGGCCGCGGGCGAGCCGCACCGCTTGGCGTTGCTGGCCCTGTCCCCCGACGGCGGCGACGCGAACCGCTACCGCGAGTTCGACGTCGAGACCCGCAGCTTCGTGGACCCGGCGGCCGGCGGCTTTGACCTGCCGACAGCCAAGGGCAACGCCTCCTGGCTGGACGCGGACACCCTGCTGGTGTCCAGCACGGCAGACGGGTTGCCGAGCACCACGTCCTCCTACGCCCGGACCGGCGTCACGCTGCGCCGCGGCGGGTCCCTGGCCACGGCTGAGCGGCTGTTCGAAATCCCCGAAGACCACATGATGGCGCTCGTGGCGCACGACTCCACCCCGGGCTTCGAGCGGACCTTCGCCGTGGACTGGATCAGCTTTTTCGAGAAGACCACCTCGGTGCTGCGCGACGGGCAGTGGGTGCAGATCGATGTCCCTGCGGATGTGAACCTCAGCGCGCACCGTGACTGGCTGCTCTTCCGGCCGCAGCGGGACTGGGCCGTCGGGACAACGACCTACCCGGCAGGGTCCCTGCTCGCGGCCGGGTTCGCGGCCTACCTTGCCGGCAGCCGGGAACTGTCCGTGCTGTTCACTCCGGACGAGCACACCTCCCTGCAGTCCTGGAGCTGGACCCGGGACTTCCTGCTGCTGAACCTGCTCCGCGACGTATCCTCGGAGATCCGGGTCCTCGATCCGCAGCAGCCCGGGACGGACACCGCCTGGGCGTCCACCATGCTGGACGCCTGCCCGCCGCTGCACGACGTCAACGCCTACGCCGTCGACGACGAGGACAGCGCCGACGGCACGGATGACGACTCCGACGACGACGGGACCGACGGCGCTGCACCGGTCGCCGAGGGCGAGGGCCCCGGCGCGGGGAACGACTTCTGGCTCGTGGCCACCGGTTTCACCACACCGAGCACGCTCACCCGCGGGACCCTGAAGCGTGCCGCCCAGGGCGCGGGCGTGGACAGCACCCACGAAGTGATCCGGTCCTCGCCGTCGTTCTTCAACGAAGCGGCCTACGAGGTCCAGCAGCACTTTGCGGTGTCAAAGGACGGCACCCGGGTGCCGTATTTCCAGGTGGCGTCCAAGGACCTCGTGCTGGACGGCCAGAACCCCACCCAGCTTTCCGGCTACGGCGGCTTCGAAATCTCCCGGACTCCTGCCTACAGCGGCGCGGTCGGCCGCGCCTGGCTGGAACGCCGCACGGCGGAATCCGCCGGGCACGAGGGCGACGCCCCGCACACCCGCGGCGGCGTCTACGTGGTGGCCAACATCCGCGGCGGCGGCGAATACGGACCCTCGTGGCACCGCGCGGCCCTGCAGGAGAAGCGACACCGGGCCTACGAGGACTTCGCCGCCGTGGCGGCGGACCTGATCTCCCGCGGTGTGACCTCCCGCGGGCGGCTCGGCTGCGTGGGCGGCTCCAACGGCGGCCTGCTGGTGGGGAACATGCTCACCCGGTACCCGGAACTCTTCGGGGCCGTCTCCTGCGGGGTCCCGCTGCTGGACATGCGGCGCTACACCAAGCTGTCCGCCGGCTACTCCTGGATAGCAGAATACGGGGACCCGGACGTTCCCGGGCAGTGGGAGTTCATCAAGACGTTCTCGCCGTACCACCTGCTCAAGGACGGGGTGGACTATCCGGAGACGTTCATCTGGACGGCCACCTCGGATGACCGTGTGGGGCCGGTCCAGGCACGCAAGATGGCCGCCCGCATGCAGGCGATGGGCATCCCCAACGTCTGGTTCCACGAGTCGCTGGAAGGCGGCCACGCCGGCGCCTCCGACAACCGGCAGGCCGCAGCCCTGCAGAGCCGCAGCCAGCACTTCCTGTGGCGGGCATTGGCGGGCCGCGGCGCCTGATCGCGGTACCTGCCGGCGGGGGCAACGCGGGGTCACATCGCGCCGGTGTGTGGGCCGGGTTGGGCGCGAAATGACCCCGCGGTGGCCGTTTTGCACTGTATGGCACCTTCTGCGTATCCTTGGTTGGCTAGTTAATAGCAAATGGAGACGTGCCAGAGCGGCCGAATGGGCTTCACTGCTAATGAAGTGTGGGGCACAACTCCACCGGGGGTTCAAATCCCCCCGTCTCCGCGTTTGGCCCCGGTCCCTGGACCGGGGCCTTTTGCGTACCGGGCGCGTCCGGGTGCCGGACACCGGACGCCGTCCCGGCCGCCCGGATGGCAGGATAGGCCCATGTCGAGCAACCCCGGGTCGGGCAACAGCGCGTATGACGCGATCATCGTCGGCGGCGGCCACAACGGCCTGGCCGCGGCAGCGTACCTGTCCAAAGCCGGCCGGTCGGTCCTGCTGCTGGAGAAGCTTGAGCATCCCGGCGGCGCCGCGGTGTCCGCCCAGGCGTTCGACGGCGTCGACGCGCGCCTCTCGCGGTACTCATACCTCGTCAGCCTCCTCCCGCAGCAAGTCATCGACGACCTCGGCCTGCGCATCCGGCTGGCGCGGCGCCGGTATTCGTCCTACACCCCCGACCCGCACGACGGCCGGAACGCCCTGCTGATCGACAACGGGGATGCCGCCGCCACCGCGGCGTCCTTCGCCGCCGCCGGGGCTCCGGAGAGCGAATTCCACGCCTTCACCGAGTTCTACGCCGGCTGCCGCCGGCTCACCGAGGCCCTCTGGCCGACCATGACGTCGCCGCTGCCCACCCGCTCCGAGGCGAGGACCCTCGCGGCCCGGGCCGGGGCAGAGGAGGCATGGGAGGCCATGATCGAACGGCCCATCGGCGACTCCATCGCCCGCTCACTCCAGCACGACCTGGTCCGCGGCGTGGTGCTGACGGACGCCCTGATCGGCACCTTTGCCCGGGCGGACGACGAGGACCTGCAGCAGAACATCTGCTTCCTGTACCACCTGGTCGGCGGCGGGACGGGTGACTGGGATGTGCCCATCGGCGGGATGGGCGCAGTCTCCGGGGAGCTGGAACGGGCTGCCCGCGACGCCGGGGCGACAATCCTGACGTCCGCGGATGTCACGGCCGTCCGCCCGGGAGGGATGGTCAGCTACCAACACGACGGGGCGGAGCACACGGCCACCGCGTCATGGATCCTCGCCAACGTGGCCCCGGTGGTGCTGGACCGGCTCAGGACCCCCTCCCGCCCAGCTGCCCCGAGCAGCACCCGGAACCCGAACCACCTCCGGGAGGGCGCGCAGGTCAAGGTGAACCTGCTCCTGAAGCGGCTCCCCCGGCTGCTGGACCCGGCCGTCGGCCCGGAAGCGGCCTTCGGCGGGACCTTCCACATCAACGAGACCTGGTCGCAGCTCGACGCCGCCTACCTCGCCGCCGCGGCCGGAACCGTCCCGGACCCGCTGCCGTGCGAGATCTACTGCCATTCGCTCACGGACCCCAGCATCCTGTCCCCGGAGCTGCAGGCCTCCGGCGCGCAGACCCTCACCGTGTTCGGCCTGCACGTCCCGGACCGGCTGATCACGGCGGACAATAATGACCGACGCCGGGCGGAACTGCAGGCAGCCGTCCTGAAGTCCCTGAACTCGGTCCTGGCCGAGCCCGTGGAGGACCTGCTGCTGACCGGGCCGGACGGGCAGCCCTGCATCGAAACCAAGACCACCCTGGATATTGAACGTGCCGTCGGCATGCCGCGGGGGAACATCTTCCATGGCGGTCTCGACTGGCCGTTCGTCGAGGACAACGCACCCCTGGACACCCCGGCCCGGCGCTGGGGCGTCGCGACGGATGACCCGCGGATCCTGCTCTGCGGCTCGGGCGCCCGGCGCGGCGGTGCCGTCAGCGCCATCGGCGGACACAACGCGGCCATGGCAGTGCTTGAGTCGGGGCCATGCGAGTCCGGGCCGCGTGAATCCGCTCCGTTGGAGTCCGGCCGTGTCTCCCGGGACTGACCTGGCGCCGGAACGGCCCCTGCATGAGCGAGCCCTCGCCGCCTAACGGCACGCCCTCCGGCACGCCTCCCGGCAGGCCCTCCCGACAGGCCCTCCGGCACGCCTCCCGGCAGGCCAGTGGACAAGTGGAGCCCCCGCCTGGCCCTGCTGGTCGCTGCGACCTTCTTTATGGAGTTCCTGGACGGCACCGTCCTGACCACCGCGATCCCCAGCATCGCGGCGGACTTTTCGGTCCCTTCAGCGGACGTCAACATCACCATGACCGCCTACCTGATGACGGTGGCGATGGGGATCCCGCTCAGCGGCTGGCTGGCCGAACGCCTCGGCGCGTGTTCTGCCTGGCCATTGCGACGTTCACGGTGGCCTACCTGGTGTGGCCCGGCCTGCTGGCCCCTGCCCTCGCTCCGCTCGTCGGTGGCGCGCTCACAACGTTCCTGTCCTGGCACTGGATCTTCCTGATCAATCTCCCGCTGGGACTCGCAGCGTTCCTCGCGGCGCTGCGGCTGGTTCCGGCAGCCCCGGGCGACCGCACCCGGCGCCTGGACTGGCTGGGGCTGGCCCTCACCACCCTGGGCGTGGGGGCCGTCGTGGTGGGCCTGGAGCTGGCCGGCGGCCGCGGGCCCGGCGCCCTCGCGGCTCTCAACATCACCGCGGGGCTGCTGTTCCTGGCCGCGGCCGTCTGGTGGATGCGCCGGGTCAACTCTCCCCTGTTCGACCTGGGTGTCTTTTCCGCCCGGACGTTCCGCGCCACGGCGACGGGCGGCTTCATCTACCGCCTGACCATCAGTGCCGTGCCCTTCCTGCTGCCGCTGATGTTCCAGAACGGCTTCGGCTGGGATCCGCTGCGCGCCGGGGTCCTCGTCGCGGCGGTGTTCGTCGGCAATATCGGGATCAAACCGGCCACCACCCCGCTCATCCGGCGCTTCGGCTTCAAACCGGTGCTGGTCTTCGCGTCCCTGGCGTCCGCGGCAACCTTTGCGCTGTGCGCCCTGCTCGACGCCGGCACCCCGGAGCCGCTGATTTTTGCCCTGCTCGTGGCCAGCGGGGCCTTCCGGTCCATCGGTTTCTCGGCCTACGCCTCGGTGCAGTACGCCGACGTCGTTCCCGCCCAGCTGCCCTCCGCCAACGCCGTGTCCGCGACGCTCGTGCAGCTCGCTGGCGCGGCCGGGATCGCGATCGGGGCCCTGCTGATCCGGGCCTTCCCGGCCGGCAGCCCTTGGCTGGGCGCGGCGGGTGCTGCCGCAGGGGATCCGGTGGCGCCGTACCGGGCGGCGTTCCTGGCGATTGCGGTGTTCATGCTCCTGAGCACCTGGACAGCCTGACGCTGCCACGGCACGCCGGAACCGAGGTCAGCCGGCCTGGCCAAGCACCAGCGGCAGCACGGCCCCGGCGCCCGCGAGCCTGAGCGCACGGCCGGCGACGGTCACGGTCCAGCGGCTGTCGACCAGATCGTCGATCAGCATGACGCTCTGGCCCTGGATCCCGGCCAGGGCCGCCTCCAGTTCCGGCCCCACCACGAGGCGGTCCCAGACCCCGGCCAGCCGGTAGGCGCTGTTGCCTCCGCGCCCGCCGGTCGGTCCGCCGTGCTCGAGCTGCAGCTGCCCCAGATAGGGGATCCGGCCGATCTCGGAGATGCCCCTGGCCAGCGAGTCCACCAGGGCGGGCTTGCCGCGGGACGGGACGCTGATGATCGCGGCGGGCCGGCCTGCCCCGCTCCAGCCCGGCGTGCGGGTGTCGCCGGCGCCCCACTCGCGCAGCACCTGGACGCACGCCTGAAGCATGCCGGGGTCCACCGTCCGGTCGGGTGCTCCCGCGGCGAAGGCTTCGCGCAGGGCGCCGCCCCAGCCCAGGTCCGTGAGTCTTGCCAGCGCACGGCCGCCGGCAACGCTTTCTTCGGGCTTGATCTTGCCCTTCACCGGCACGCCCAGCCGGTCCATGCCGCTGGGCCACTGCAGCCGGGGTTCCAGCGGGACGCCGGCGCGGCTCAGGGTCTGGCCTGCGGCTTCGGTGGCCGAGGCGGCAATGTCCGCCGGGAACCACTGCCCGGCGCAGTTGTCGCAGCGGCCGCAGGCACGCGCGGTCTCGTCGTCGAGGACGGAGGTGATGTATTCCATCCGGCAGCCCGCGGTGTCCTGGTAGATCACCATCGAATCCTGCTCGTCCACCCGCGCCTCCGCGATCCGGCTGTACCGCTCGGCGTCGTACGTCCACGGCTGGCCGGTGGAACGCCAGCCGCCGCCCACCCGCTCCACGGCGCCGTCGACCGCCAGAACCTTCAACAGCAGCTCCAACGGGGTCCGGCGCAGGTCCACCCGCGCCTCCAGAGCCACTGTGGACACGGCGGTCCCCGCTTCGGCGAGGGCGGTCAGCACGGCACCGGCCTTCTCCTCCGACGGCATGGACGCCGTGGCGAAATACTGCCAGATGTCGCGGTCCTCGGACCCGGGCAGGAGCAGCACGTCGGCGTTCGCGGCGCCACGGCCGGCACGGCCCACCTGCTGGTAGTAGGCCACGGGCGAGGACGGCGCCCCAAGGTGCACGACGAACCCGAGGTCAGGTTTGTCGAAGCCCATGCCGAGGGCGGACGTGGCGACGAGCGCCTTGACCTGGTTGTCCTTCAGGAGCTGCTCCGCGCGTTCCCGGTCTGCGGGGTCGGTGCGTCCGGTGTAGGCCAGTACCTCGTGTCCGGCTTCGGCGAGGAGCCGGGCGGTATCCTCGGCGGCGGAGACCGTCAGGGTATAGATGATTCCGCTGCCGGGCAGGTCCTTCAGATGCGTGAGCAGCCAGCCGAGACGGTCCCGGGAGTCCGGCAGTCGCAGCACGCCCAGCCGGAGCGACTCACGGCCCAGGGCGCCGCGGATGGTCAGCACACCGGCGCCCAGCTGCTCCTCGATGTCGTGGACCACCCGGGAGTTGGCGGTCGCGGTGGTGGCCAGCACCGGAACGGACTCCGGCAGCTGGGTGATCAGGTCCGCGATGCGCCGGTAGTCGGGGCGGAAATCATGGCCCCAGTCGGAGATGCAGTGGGCCTCATCGATGACCAGAAGCCCGGTGCGGCGGATCAGCTCGGGCAGCTGGTTCTCCCGAAACGCGGGATTGGTCAGCCGCTCGGGCGAGACCAGCAAGACATCCACCTCGTCCGCCGCGAGCTGTTCACGGACGGTGTCCCACTCCAGCTGGTTGGCGGAGTTGATGGCCACGGCGCGGACCCCGGCGCGCGCTGCGGCCGCCACCTGGTCGCGCATGAGGGCCAGCAGCGGCGAGACAATCAGGGTAGGCCCGGCACCGCGTCGCCGCAGCAGCAGGGACGAGACAAAGTACACGGCCGATTTTCCCCAGCCGGTGCGCTGCACCACGAGGGCCCGCCGGCCGCCGTCGACCAGGGCCTCGATCGCCTCAAACTGGCCGTCATGGAACTCCGCGGCCGGGTGCCCGACCAGCTCGCGCAGCACTTCCTGGGCCTGCTCCCGTGTCCCGCCACGCCCGGCGGCAGCATCGGGTGAAGCGGACAGGACTGCAGCGTTCTGGATATTGGCCATTGCTTCAGTATCCCAGCCCCCTCCGACAGCCGCGAAGCCGCGGCCGCCGCTATGTGGACAATCACAGCCGACAATCACAGCGAACCCGGCGGCAGGGCGACACCGCCGGCACTCCTCCACAGCCTGATTCGCCTGCCACGTAAGATAAGACGCGTGACTACGGACCAGACAAAGACTTATGACCTCTCGGCCTCCTTCAAGGCCTACGACGTGCGCGGCATTGTCGGCGAATCGATCACCGCCGAGATCGTCGAGGCTGTGGGCGCGGCGTTCGTCGACGTCCTGCAGCTGGAGGGCAAGACGGTGCTGGTCGGCGGCGACATGCGCCCCTCCTCGCCCGAGTTCAGCAAGGCCTTCGCCAACGGTGCCGCCCGGCGCGGAGCCAACGTCCAGCTGCTCGACCTCATCTCCACCGATGAGCTCTACTACGCCTGCGGCGCGCTCAATGCAGCCGGCGCGACCTTCACCGCCAGCCACAACCCCGCCGAGTACAACGGCATCAAGATGGCCAAGGCCGGCGCCGAGCCGATCTCCTCCGAATCCGGGCTCAAGGAAATCCAGGCCCGCGCCGAGGAATACCTCAACGCCGGATCCATCCCCGCCGCAGCCACGCGCGGCCTGATCGGCGTCCACGACGTCCTGAAGGGCTACTCCGAGTACCTCCGCAGCCTCGTGGACCTCCGCGGCTCCCGCCCCCTGAAGGTGGTGGTGGACGCCGGCAACGGCATGGCCGGCCTCACCACGCCCGCGGTGCTCGGCGACGCCCTGCTGCCTAAGCTCCCCCTCGAGATCATCCCGCTGTACTTCGAGCTCGACGGATCCTTTCCGAACCACCCCGCCAACCCGCTGGAACCGGAGAACCTGCGCGACCTGCAGGCCGCCGTCGTCGAACACGGCGCGGACATCGGGCTGGCCTTCGACGGCGACGCCGACCGCTGCTTCGTCATCGACGAGAAGGGCCAACCCGTCTCGCCGTCCGCGATCACCGGAATGGTGGCCCGCCGCGAGATTGCCCGTGCCCAGGGTCTCGGCGAGGCCAACCCCACCGTCATCCACAACCTGCTGACGTCCCGCGCCGTCCCCGAACTGGTGGAACGCCACGGCGGCCGGGCGGTGCGCACCCGCGTCGGGCATTCCTTCATCAAGGCCGTGATGGCGGCAGAGGGCGCCATCTTCGGCGGCGAACACTCCGCCCACTTCTACTTCCGTGACTTCTGGAACGCAGACACCGGCATGCTTGCCGCGATGCACGTCCTGGCCGCCCTCGGCGAGCAGGACGGACCCCTGTCCGATCTCGGCCGCGAGTACGAGCCGTACATGTCCTCGGGCGAGATCAACTCGGAAATCGACGACAAGGCCGGCGCCGTGGAACGCGTCCGCCTCGACTTCCACTCGGAGGACGTCGAGGTGGACTACCTCGACGGCAGCACCTTCATCGCCACGGACGGCAGCTTCTGGTTCAACTTGCGCCCCTCGAACACCGAGCCGTTCCTGCGCCTGAACGTCGAGGCCACGGACACAGCCACCATGGAGCGCGTCCGCGACCGCGTCCTGGCGCTGGTCCGGGGCTAGGACCGTGTCGGAACTGCCGGCGGAGGCCGCAACTGAGCCAGCAACAGTGTCCGCTGACGGGTCGTGGCGCGACAGCGTCCCGGAGGCCAGCGCCACCGATCTGGAGAACCTGCTCGGCACCGGGGTCGGCGCCGCCCAGGAGCAGCTCGAGCGCAATGGCGGGTTCCTGCCGTTCGCCCTCGTGGTCGAGAACGACGGCGAGGTCCGGCTGGTTGCCGTCACCCCCGCCGACGCGGCGGAGGGCATCGACGCCGACTTCGACGCGGACTCGATGATCAGCGACCTCACGGAACTGCTGCGGCAGCACCGGGATGAGTTCCGCGCCGCGGCCATCGTTTGTGACATCACCCTGCTGGAAGAAGCCTCGGACGCCATCCACGTGGCCGCGGAACACCGGGACGGCTCCCTGTTCGCCGCGGTCCTGCCGTACGCCGCCAACCCGGCGACCCGTGAGCTGGAATTCGGCGAGCTCTCCGCCGATACCAACGAGCCCGGCGTCTGGGTGGACTAGACCGCCGTAAACTGGCGTTATGAAGATCAACGCCTTCGC
Organism: Pseudarthrobacter kochi; assembly: GCF_055412805.1. Taxonomy (NCBI): domain Bacteria; kingdom Bacillati; phylum Actinomycetota; class Actinomycetes; order Micrococcales; family Micrococcaceae; genus Pseudarthrobacter; species Pseudarthrobacter kochi. The sequence goes on along the minus strand of NZ_JBVAYV010000022.1, from coordinate 2,237 downwards.
GGATGTGAGCCTGCGCGCCATGATGGTGCTCGCAGCCGCTCCCGACGGCGGGCTCCTCACCACCCAGAGCATCGCCGACGCCGTCGCGACGCCGTATAACCACGTCAGCAAGGCGATGGCGAAGCTGCGTGAACTGGGCATGATCGACGTCGAGCGCGGCCGGCACGGCGGCTCCCGGCTCAGCAGCGCCGGCCGGGTGGCCACCGTGGGCCAGCTCCTGCGCCAACTGGACACCCGCACGGACCCGGCCGACTGCGTCGGCGCCGGCGGGGCGTGTCCGCTGATCAACGAATGCCGCCTCCGCGGCGCCCTCTCCCGGGCCCGCGAAGCCTTCTACCGCGAACTGGACGACATCGTCGTCGCGTCCCTGCCGACCTCCCGGCAGATGGCGCCGGTGTTCCAGGCGATCGGCCTGCGCCCCGGCCTCTGAACCGCAGCCCGTGCCAGTACCCGTCCACCCGGGCCACGCGCCCCACCCGCCACGCCCGGGAATCCCTCCGATTTGAAGTTGTTTTCTACGCCATGTAGAACTGAGATACAAATACTTGCATTTCAAATACAGGTATTTCTATCGGTCCGGCTGAAGACCCCGGGCCACTATCTCAGGAGTCAACATGCTCTCGGACAAGTCCTTCCCCGTCATCGAGGCCACCCTCCCGCTGGTCGGTTCCCGGATCGGTGAAATCACGCCCAAGTTCTACGCCCGCCTCTTCGCAGCGCACCCGGAACTGCTGGACGGGCTCTTCAGCCGCTCCAACCAGCGCAACGGCAACCAGCAGCAGGCCCTGGCCGGAAGCATCGCCGCTTTCGCCACCCACCTGGTGAACAACCCCGGAACCCTGCCGGAAACCGTGCTCGCCCGGATTGCGCACCGCCACGCCTCCCTCGGCATCACCGAACCGCAGTACCAGGTGGTTTACGAGCACCTCTTCGCCGCCATCGCCGAGGACCTGGCCGAGGTCATCACCCCGGAAATCGCCGAAGCCTGGACCGAGGTCTACTGGCTGATGGCGGACGCGCTGATCAAGCTCGAGAAGGGACTGTACGCCGCGCAGGCCAACGGCACGATGTGGAGTCCGTGGAAGGTCGCCGCCAAGGCCCCCGCCGGCACCGGCTCCATGACCTTCACCCTGGAACCGGCCGACGAAACCCCCATCACCCCCGCCCTCCCGGGCCAGTACGTCAGTGTCAAAGTCACCCTGCCGGACGGCCTTCGCCAGGTCCGCCAGTACTCCCTTTCCGGCGACGCCGGCACGAGCCGCAGCTTCACCACCAAGATCGACGACGGCGGCGAGGTCTCCCCGGTGCTGCACAACAATGTCGAGGTCGGCGACGTCCTTGAGATTTCCAACCCCTACGGCGAGATCACGCTCAAGGACGGCGACAGCCCGGTGATCCTGGCCTCGGCCGGCATCGGTTGCACCCCCACCGCGTCCATCCTGCGCTCCCTCGCCGAATCCGGCTCGGACCGCCAGGTCCTGGTCCTTCACGCGGAAAGCGATCTGGACAGCTGGGCGCTGCGCTCCCAGATGACGGACGACGTCGAACGCCTCGACGGCGCCGACCTCCAGCTCTGGCTCGAGCGCCCGGTCGCCGGAACCAGGGAGGGCTTCATGTCACTGCGCGAAGTGGACCTCCCCGCGAACGCCTCGCTGTACCTGTGCGGCCCTCTGCCCTTCATGAAGAGCATCCGCAACGAGGCCATCAACGCCGGCATTCCCGCGACGAAGATCCACTACGAGGTCTTCGGCCCGGATATCTGGCTCGCCAGCTAAGGTACTCATCGATTGCTCCGCAACGGCCCTTTTGAGCCCTCATAAGGGCCGTTGCGGAGCAATCGATGAGAGTACGACGCGGACGGCATGCCGGTGATCGTGTGGCCGAAGCGCAGGAGGTTGCCGGGGGCGTAGTTGGATTTCGCGGCCCTCATCCGTTCATAGACGGCGGGCGTTCATAGACGGCGGGCGACCAGGCCCGCGCCCGGTCAGCTTCGTCGCCAGGCTCGCCATGGAAGTTGACCAGCGTGCATCCCATGGAGTGCGGCGCCCTCTCGGCTGCGGCTTAGGTCCCTGAGTCCCCTGCGGCTGGCTCGCCAGCTAAGGTACTCATCGGCTGCTCCGCAACTGCCCTTTTGAGCCCTCATAAGGGCCGTTGCGGAGCAATCGATGGGAGTACGACGGCGGGGGGGGGCTACGTGTCCAGTATCGGGGGGGGGCTAGCGAGGTCGCCTTGATTGC